>CAZFQM010000143.1:0-4764 GCA_964520995.1 uncultured Oscillospiraceae bacterium | reverse complement strand
TAAAGATTTCGTCAAACGGCTTGAAAGAAGACGAAACAATATATACCAACGGCATTGCCATGAAGGTTCCCAATAAGAGCAGTACCGCTCCGGAGAACAGATTACCTCCAAAGGAACGTGTTACCTGCTTTTGCTTGAGCAAACGCACGTGATTTCCCCCTTTTCTTATTACTTACCTACGTTCTTCAACAAAAAGCTGACACCGCGCTTGCTGAAATACATCAGCAAAAACAGAAATGCCGCCATTGCGCATGCGTAACCTAATTCGTATCGAACAGATCCGTAATCCAGAATGTGCGTGACAATGGTTTCACCGACATATTCCGTGCTCGGAAAGCCGGCTAATTGCATGGAAACATCGGCTACCGAAAAGGCGGAAACAATCTGCATAACTGCGCCGAACAACAGCTGAGGTGCCATAGACGGCAAAGTGACATACCATAATTCCTGAAAACGGTTTCGGATGCCGTCTACCGCCGCGGCTTCGTATAAAGAGCGATCGACGCCCTGCAATCCGGCAATAAAGGAAAGAAAGCCCGCACCCAAGCTCAGCCAAAGCTGTACCACAATCAACACGCCCATGATATACCGAGAATCGGTCAGCCAGCCGATTGCTTCGTCGATGATTCCCATTTGCATCAAAAACGCATTGATGATACCGTATTGGTCAGAGCTGAACAGGTATTGCCATGCGATAAAGGCGTTTCCCGCCAATGCCGGCGCATAAAATACAACAGTGATAACCGCACGAAGCTTCGGACGAAAATCGTTGATCATCCATGCCAGCAAAAAGCACATCAGATATCCGATCGGACCGGTGATTAGGGCAAATATTAGGGTGTTTTTCAAAGCGATCAGGAAAATATCATCCTGCAACAGCATACGCAGATAGTTGCTCCATCCGACAAAATCGGGAGTTTGCAGCATATTAAAATCGGTAAAGCTCATGACGATGGCTACCAGAACCGGTAACACGGTAAATACCGCAAAAAACAACAGATAGGGTGCCATCAAAAGATAATTCTGATAGCCTCTTCGTATATCACGGCTTAATGATGCAAAAAAGCCGTTTTTTTGCTTTTTTAAAGATGGATTCCCTTGCATAAGTCTGATATCCTTTCCGTGCGCATTGAGGTGGATTTAGGTGCTTTGACTTGGATTTCCTCCGAAGCAGGGCTTAATTCAGATGAAATTCCTTTCGTTTTCGGGCGATTTCATCATTGCTGGATTGGTTCCAGGTGGACAATGTTTCGCGTGTGTTTTCCCGTCGGTACACACAAGCGCGAAAGGCGTTGTCTAAATTGCGGGAGACATAATAGCCGCCGGGGATTTCCGGGATTTCGGTTATTTGTTCCCATTGCTCCAGAATCACAGCCGCGTCCTGCGAGGACCAGGGCAATTGACGAAAAGCTTCGAGGTTTGCGGTGGCATATCTTCCGGTCGGACCGAGCAATGCTTCCGCCATTAAGCCGTATTCTGTTTGAACCTCGGCGGATACCCACCATTTGAGAAATTTCCACGCCGCCTCCTTGTTTTCACAATCTCCGAGGATGACACAGCCCGTTCCGGATGCACATTCGGTGCGGTTGATGCTGCCGTCCTCCTGCCGTGTGCCGGGGATGGGTGTCATCACCCATTCATCTCGTATTTCGGGAGCCGCCGTAACAAGCTGATTATAAAAAGTATAGGTGGTGATGGTCAGCGGAATCTCACCGGTGCGAAAACGGTTGTAGTCATCCTTTAGCAACGGAAAGCTGTATTCGGTATAAAAGCTGACCCATTCTTCAAAGGCTTCCAAGGCCTCGGGCGTATCCAGTGCCGTTGCGGAGCCGTCCTCCTTGAAAATGCTTCCGCCCCGTTGCACCAGCAATGTGGGATAGATGTTCTGCGCACTCATGCCGGTGCTGACCAAATTGTTCGCATCGGTGGTCAGATAGGGCAGACCGATTTGCAGATTGTTGCGCTGAAGCACTCCTGCGATTCGGTAGACATCCTCCCAGGTTTCGGGAATTTCCAACCCCAATTCATTGAAAATATCGGTGCGGACAAACATCATATGAAAGGTTTGCTGTTCCGGTAAGGCATATGCCTTGTTTCGGTAAGTATAGGGAATCATTGCGGAGGAGTGGAATCGGGAAATGACCTCATCATATCCCTCAAATTCGTTTAACGGCACCAAAGCATCCCGCATAGCAAGGTTGACGGGCATTCCACGTCCCAAGCCCATTGCCACATCGGGGGCGTTGTTTGCCATTACCGCCTGTAAGATACCGGTGCTGACCAGCTTGAGCGAAACATTGATGTTCTCGGTGGGAGAAAAAGAGCTTTGTATCAATCGGTTGACAATATAAGCCATATCTCGTCCCGAGGAGACCCAGACCTCTACGCTTTCGCCCTCTGTGGCATCGCCGATGCTGTTATAATCCTCAATGAAGGTGCCGATAAATGCTTGAAGCTCGTGCATCAGCTGCTTTAAAAAGCCCGCTCCCGCTGTCGGCTTTTCGGCGCCGTAGGGGCACAGGTAGAGGTAATCAAGCTCCAGCGGCTGTGCTTTGATGGAGTTCATCCATTCCATCAATCCGGAAACATTGTCACGATATTTGGAAAGTCGCTCGGAAATGGTATACGGTTCTTTTACAAAGCTTCGCAGTTGTTCCGCCAAACGGTCGATCAAGGCGGCCTCCGAGCCGCTTTTTCCGGTCACCTCGGTTAAGTGAGCGCTTTCCTGTTCCAATTGCTCTGCCACATTGCTGAATACAGACAGCAACTCCGGAATATCGGTTTCCAAGGTGTAATCACGGTACGGGTCGGGCTGTACGCCGGTAATCATGATGATTTTGCGATACATTTCGTTGAGACGCTTTTGTGCCTCCGAAAGAACACGGATGGTGCTTTCCATGCTGCCCAGTGTCACTTCCATCGAGATGGTATGAGCACCCTCGTCAAACCAAAAAGCCATTTCCTGCTCCGCGGTGCCGAAATTGGCGGTCTGCCAGTTGATACCGTAATAGAAGCGCTGCTGATTCAGTTCCTCGCAGACCGATTTTCCGTCGATTTCGATTTTACGGGAAACATAAAATCCGCGCACGGTGTTTTGACGGTAGCGGGTTCCGATATAATAATAGCCCGCCTTTTCCACATAAAAGTCCCATGTTACTTTATCTCCCGCTGATTGCCATTGGGTTCCGCCCATTGTGTTGATGCGGATTTTGTAAGGATGATACGGCTCTGTTGCGGGAGAGGAACGGTCGCTGCCCACAGTAATGCCGGAGCGGCTTTTCAGGGACATTTTTTCCGCTTGAATTCGTATTGTTTCGGGCAGCTCACCCGCAAAGGCGGTCGGCTCCGAGTGCAATTGAACATAAGAAGGCGTTTCTTCGGGCAGATACAAGGTAATGCTCTCGACGGCAATCGGTTCTTCGATGCCGAAAAGGGACAGCGTGTTTTCTCCCTTTTGAAAATAAAAGAGCAAGGGCTCGGAATACATTCCGTCCGCATCGGTAAATGGAGCGGATTGCGAGGTGAAAACCTCTTCGGTTTTCGGTTTGATTTGATTGCTTCGTGCATCCTGCTCAAAGTCATTTTCTTCTGTACGGAGGTCACGGAACAGCCGTGTAAAGGTAAAGCCTTCCGCTTGTCGGAAGGGAACAGAACCGTTGATTTTTACAGACATACGGATGTCGGTGCCTTTGCCTTGCAACGCTCGGTATTGCAATCGCAGCGCAAACAAGCCCTCTTCCTCGGTTGTGATTTTCCAGTTCGCGGCTCCAACGGTGTCTTGGTATACCAGTGCCGATGCCCCCTCGATTTGTTGCCGAGCGGGACCGTCGGCATCACAAACGGCCTCTGTTGCACGCAAGGTGATTTCTCCGCTCCCCATGGGCGTTTGCGCATACTCTGCGATATAGGCATCGTAATCCGGAACGGTTTGCAGGGCAGTTGTTTTTTCGGAAAGGGTCGATTTCGAGACAATTGCTTGGTTGGAGGGGAGCGCACCTACACCTGTGTGGAGCAAGATGAGAAAGCTCGGAAAAATTGCGAAATACCGATATAACCTTTTCATGAGAATGCCTCCTCTGCCGTTTTGTTGCATTTGCAACGGATAAGCTATATAAAAAATTGTGCTCCCTGCCGAATGGGATGCAGACAGCCTTGATTTCGATAAAAAAAATCAGCGACATGGTTGATAAAATCGCGAATGCAATAATTTTATTATACAACATTTTGCCGAAAAGGAAATGACAGAATTTGTGGCAAAATTTAACATGTTTTTCTATTTTCACAATTTTGATGTTTTTTATCGGTAAGTATTGTTTTAGGTAGCGTTTTTCAGTTTTCTCCTTTGCTTATAAATATAAAAAAGAAGTACAAATCAAAAAATGTGTGTATTTTTCTCAAATATTGTCATTTACATTATCATTTTTTCCTTTTATACTGAATGCAGAGCAATCGGCAATTACCGAGTTGCGAATGCCGGTCGTTTCAAAGCTCACTTCGGTGTATTTTCCCTCGTTTTGTATCACTGAAGCTTTCGAAGCAACCGATGCGATAAAAATACAAGTGGGAGGTATTTTTCATGAAAAACGCGAAACGGATATCGGCACTTTTTCTTTCTGTGGTATTTATGTTTTTCGGCTTGCTTTCGGGTCTTACCGTTATGGCTGAAAAAGCAGACCCCGCCACCATTGCCGCCGATCCCGGCTTTATCAATGATGATAATGCTTTGTTGAATTGGTCGGACGGATGGGGACATTCTACCGGGGA
>CAZFQM010000142.1:0-4831 GCA_964520995.1 uncultured Oscillospiraceae bacterium | reverse complement strand
AAATACTTGCTGACAAAATCAGCGGTATGCCGCCACGCAACAATGTTGATAAAATCAGCCACCTTGTTGTCTTTATCCGCTTGATAATTCCGCTCTACCGCCAGTGAAAATGTTGCTACCGAAACATTATTCTGCGTTCTCTTTAATTCCGGGTCTTTGGTCAATCTTCCCATCAAAATTGCTCTGTTTAACATAATAATCAAATCTCCTTTATCCGGATGCCATGCACCCAATTCATCAATTTTCGCTTTAGGACGTATTCCGGCGTTTTAATGCCCTTTACATCCTCAACAACGGTGTTCCCGCTTTCTTGGTAAACAAAATCAGCGATGTATGCCGCGCTCCTTTCGCTCCCGCATTTCGGAATCACCTCAAACCGTACCTGCCTTTGCAAGCCGGTTATCACGCCCGCACGTTCCATTAGCCTTAATTCGGCATATCGGTTGGCTTCCTTTGCCGAATCAAACTTAATGCCGTCAAGCATGACCTTTCGGTTATGATATTTGCTCATATCACACCTCCGGTATGTCAAATCCGAGCTTTTCAAAATCATCCATGTTGTAACTATGACTTTGACTTTGATTTTTATTAGCGCGAGATTTACCGCTGTCCTGCTCTTTGGACAACCATCTGGTGATAAAGCTCAATATCCCTGCTTTTGTCTTACGCTTCGTAGGGTTAGAATCCAGCCATCCTTTCATGTTCCGCAGCTGTTGCTGAACATCCACAGCCGGATAAAGGCTTGACCATTCATCGATTTGCGCTGAATATATCGGGTATTGGCTTTTATCATTCAGCGTTAATGTGATTTCCGGAGTGCGGTCCGGTGCGTTTTTCGCTCCGGGCATACATTCGGATTCGGATTCGGATTGGATTGGATTGGATTGGATTATAGCCGCATTTTGCCGCAACTCGCCGCAACTCGCCGCAAATTCGTTTTCTTTGAATCCAGATTCCGCAAATATCACAATTTCATCAAACGTAAATTGTTTCTTTCTTGACAAATTGCATGATGGGCAAGTGAGTTGAAGATTTTCTAAAGTAGCTCGTCCTCCTTGACCGCAAGGGACAATATGATCAATGTGATACATACCAGTGCCAAGTTTTACAAACCTCTTTGCATCCCTGCAAGTAGTCACAAATTTGCCGCAGATTTTACATTTAAATCCGTCACGCTCAATAATTTGCGCTTTCATGTCAATTGGGATAAAGCGTCGTAAATACCAGTCATTTATAGTTGTATCGTCAGGATCAGGACATTTAAACTTTGATTCTCTTACTCTCTGATGATCTTTCCAATTTGGAAAACATCCATATATTCCGTTTTGAGGATATGAAGTGTTGAATATTTTAGCTGTGTAAAATGCTATTTTTCCTACTCCTGCCAATTCAGTAAGCGCATCTATAATATCATCCTGCGTTACGATTGAAAGTTCTCTAGGATAAAGCCTAGCCAGCATAATTTCTGTGTCTGCGTTAAATCGTCCATAATCATCTGCATAAGTGATTAGCCTTTTATAAAAATCATCTGCAAACAACGAACATTGCGAAAGTCCTCTGCTTTCGTTAACGCTTTCTTTTATTATTCTATTAGGCAAATAAAGATCACCTCTCCCTGTCCGCCATCCGGTATTTCGCAAATCGCACGGTCTCCCCATACCTGTTCTTTGCCGATACCGTCTCTTTTTGAATCGGAATACCGAGCTTTTTTAGCTCGGATATCCGACTTGCCAACCGCATTACGCCCAGATTGCTTAGTGCATCCATCGGCGTTATGCTGCCGAATTCTTTCATGTACCGCAAGATTCGTTCACATTGCGTTGTCATCATGCACTCCTCACTTTCCAGACTTCACATAATGCCTTATCCAGCTTGACACCGTACACCTTGTATTTTTCATCAAAGGATTCCTGCCCAATCGTATGTACCTCGGTATGATATGCGCGCGACAGCGGTAGCACCCTGTACCCGAGATGTACAATCTCTTTTCGGTCACGCCCTGTGCCCACTGCATCCACGTGATGCAATTCCGCTTTCTTCCCGCTAATGCAGCACTTCTTATGAAGCAAGCAACAATATATATACCTCGATATATCCGGGCTTCTGTCGATCGGATTTTCAAGCATGGGAATGTCTTGCTCGACGCAAAACTCAATCAAAAACTGCAAGAATTCCTTGGCGGTTGTCATGTCGGCGGTAGAAAGGCTGAAATACGGCACGCCTGTTCTGGAAATGTATTCGTATTTCATTATCTCTTTTGCGTATTCCGGGTCATACCCGCTCCACTGGGAGATATCCCGCAAGGTTGCATATATCTTCTTTCGCTGGTCTGCCGATATCCTCCTACCATCATCAAACAAAACCTCGCACTTGGATACATTCTTTCGAAGCATAGACATCACATCTATCTCGGTATTGGGAACGGCAATGTATGTATAATTCGGTGTCATCTTGCATACTGTACCTATCGTCATTTGTTGCCGCCCCTTTCCTTATGCTGATTGTGGCTTCGGTTTTTGCCACACGAACGCCCGCTTGCCGGTGCTCTTGTTGAAGATCGCCAAGCCTACTATTCTTTTGTTTTCAATGGCAATTTTTTCAACGCAAAACTTGTCATTGCACTTGTTGCCATCGATGTTGCAATTTTCCTTTTTTACAAATATAAAGGGGGCGGTATACAGTTCTCGACCGATTCCCCAGTTCACACAAGCTCGCTTAAAGCTATCGCTTGCTTCCCCTTTTTGCGCTTCGGCGTTACTTTCTACGCCACAATCGGCTTTCCACGTCCATTTTTCCGCACTTTCCGCCGTGTGGCAGTTTACGTTTATACCGACTTTGCAGAAGAGGTTTCCCTTGCACTCATAATGCTCACGTTGCCAATTCTCCGCGCCCACAGCTTCATCCAATATATTCATGTCGCACCGAGCATCTTTGTACAAGAGCAGTATGACACCATTTGGCTTCACGCTTTGAGCCCGCACCTCTATCTCATCCGCCGTTAAGTTCCGAAAGGTCATTGTTCATTCCTCCTTGATTTTGAGCGGACATTCCGACCCGATGGTGTGTATCGGGTCTAATATCCATTCGTTCGTTAGCTTGCAAGAGTATCGCTTGTAATTTTCTTCGTATTTCAAGAACAACCAGCACCAACGGCACGCCCGTTCTCCGTTTGGAAAATGAATGGTAACCTCGGTTGTTCCGTGTGCATAATGGTCTACACCGTTTATCAACTCATCACTTCCCTTATAAAATCCTCAAAGCCGTCATCGTTTTTCCAGAAGCAAAAGTCCGCCTTATCATCATATTCATGATGTCCCTCATATTCACGCTCGAACTCGGCTTCATGCCCTCGTAAAATGAACTCGTCATAGTATTCTTCCGGTAAGCTCATTAAATAGTCCATGTTGCATCCGATACACACCGCAACGTCTGTGACGGCATTCTTGCCGTAAATCACCAGATTGTCCGGGTATTCATACCGTCCGCATACCACGCATTGCGTTCGACAATCCTCATCAATCACTTGGAATCTCTCCTTTCATTCAAAATTCTCAACCATTTTGTCTTTATGATATTATCAAGATAATCTGCGTTGTATTTCGGATTGCTTGAAATTACCGAGAACGGTCTACCGAGTTCAGCTTCTCTTATCTTTTCGGTTTCCCTCATTCGGTCAATCATAAATTCAAAGTTTTCGGGATAGTATTTTAGTAAGTACGCAAAATTGATATAACTTGACATAGGGCAGTACATACAGCCACAACGCTTATTTGTTTTATAATAATTATTGAAAATCGGTTGAGTTTTAGCCCATTGCCATATTTCGTCTTCGTTGATACCGTTTTCCGCAAGCGGGTAAACTTCTCGCTTGACCGTGCTTGTCCGTTTAAGGAAACGCCTTTCCTCGTCCGCACAATAACCTATGTACTGTACCGTGTAGAAGCCGAGCGAGAGCATCCATTCTCGCAACTGCTGTTCGGCATCAAGTTTGTAACGATTATTACACCACCGAGCAACTCTTGTGGGAAAACCGTACTGCTCGTACCATTCATTCCAAGTCTTTCGGGGCTTAATTCGTACAAACCTAATTCCGAACCGCTTACATTCGCTCTCCATATAATCAATAACATCTTTGATAAACGGATAGTCGATTTCAAGTTCAAAGTGTGCTACGCCGTCAAGCGGATAGCGGTCGAGGTTATGTAATATCAAATTGAGCATATATAGGCTGTCTTTTCCGCCTGACACCGAAGCCCAATAAGACGGGCGTAATGCTATTTCATTTGCCATTTGATTTTCTCCTTATGTTTAATTTCAAAGTAATGCAACCAACAATCTGCCGCACTACATTTGTTGCAGTTTTTCTCGCACCAATCGAGACCTGCATCGGTACTATGCAATTCCTCATTCCTTGCGGAATAGGAGGATAAGACGGACGGACAGATATTTTTCCGTTTGAACGGAAGAGTGCCTTTAATATAAATATGAACACCTCTACCGCTTCGAGAAAGTTCAGTATAGGAACGGCAATGTCGCATTATATCAATGCTTAATTCCGACAAAAAACCGTCCTCGTCAAATCCTTTCGTTGCATGTGTCTTCAATCTTGAGTTCTTCCAACATCTTTGAATGACTATCATAATCCGGCATAAATACGCGGTCTTTTAAGATGATTGCACTTTTTAATTTGCACATACTTGACATTCCTTTCGATTCGTGGTATTATCTAATTGAATATTTACACGTGTGCCGTTTACGATTCCTATCGTGGCGGCACTTTTTCTTTTCCGGCAATATGTACGCTATCAAACCGAGCATTGCAGCTAGGATA
>CAZFQM010000141.1:0-4842 GCA_964520995.1 uncultured Oscillospiraceae bacterium | reverse complement strand
CCTCCAATAAAGTTCGCTAAAGCTTACGTTAATTTTAGCGAATTAGGGAAGCGAAAAATTGCTGTGAATGACATTTCAAATGATATTATCGCAGATAATCGTCAATAGCTACCCAACTATAAAAACGCTTACAATAATTTTCTAAGGAGTGGCTCACAATGGCGGATCAATATTTTGACGATATGCCGCAGATTGCAAAACAATTTTTAAATTATCTCGGCACGGTGAAAGGTCGTTCGCCACGAACCGTTGAGGGCTATCATGTAGACCTGCGCACCTTCTTGCGCTTTATGAAGCTTTTCAAAGCCGGCGTCAAGCTCTCCGATATCAACGATGAGCTGATGCATGACACCGATATCACCGAGCTTGACTTGGAATTTATGGCTGCCGTCAAAACCTCGGATATTTACGAATTTATGCAATACATTATGCAAGGCAGAAACAACAACAGCGCCACACGCTCCAGAAAAACAACCTGCCTGCGTACCTTTTATAAATATCTGACCTTGAATATCGACCATCCCATTAAGGAAAATCCCACCAAAAATTTAGATGCCCCGAAAATCAAAAAATCGTTGCCAAAATATCTGACTTTGGAGCAATCGTTGGAGCTGCTGAATGCGGTCGATACAAGTGCACCGGAGCGTGATTATTGCATGATTACCTTGTTTTTGAATTGCGGAATGCGTCTGTCCGAGCTGGTCGGAATCAATCTGAGCGACATTCGGGATAATACCTTGCGCTTGGTCGGCAAAGGTAATAAAGAACGCATTGTTTATCTGAATCAAGCCTGTATCGACGCCATTCAAAGCTATTTAAGTGTACGCGAGAAGCAGGTCGGCATTCAGGACCGTGAAGCGCTTTTTCTGACACGCCGAGGAACCAGAATCGGCGCCAGACGGGTGGAAAAAATCGTGGAAGAGGTGCTTCAAAAGGCAGGCTTGGCAAATCAAGGCTTTTCCGTTCATAAGTTGCGACATACTGCCGCCACCTTAATGTATCAGCACGGAAATGTGGATATTCGCATTTTAAAGGACGTACTGGGTCATGTCAATTTGGGTACTACCGAAATATACACCCATATTTCCAATCAACAAATGGAATCGGCGATGACCAAATCTCCGCTTTCTAAGGTAAAACCGAAAAAAGACAGCTCAAAGACTTCGTAAGTAGTCTCTGAGCTGTCTTTTATAATCGGAAAGAAGTTTAGTATTAGATATCGTTGGCAAGCTCGTACACATTATAGATAAACGGATTTTTAATTTTCAGTTAATCCTGAATTGCGTAATCCACAATATGGTCATCCTTTAACGCAAACACACGTTTTCCGATGCCTTTTTCGAGCAAGGATACCGCATAATGCCCCATTTCGCTGGCAACCACGCGGTCGCGAACGGTAGGATTACCACCACGCTGAACATGACCCAAAATAGTAGCTCTGGATTCAATACCGGTGCTCGCTTCGATTTTATTTGCAAGTTCGGTAACGTTGCCGACTCCTTCTGCAACCAGAATTATAAAGTGATGCTTTCCGGTAGCTTGTGCAGCCTCCATTTTTTTGATGATATCATCAAATTTGTATTCGATTTCCGGAACGATGATATAAGTAGCTCCGCAGGCAATTCCGCAATGTAAAGCAATATAACCGGCATGACGTCCCATAACCTCAACAACACTGCAACGATAATGGGATTGCGAGGTGTCTCTGATTTTGTCGATCATTTCCATGGCGGTGTTCATCGCGGTGTCAAATCCGATGGTATAATCGGAGCAAGCGATGTCATTGTCGATTGTGCAAGGAACGCCGATACACGGAATTCCCGCTGCGGTTAAATCTCCCGCACCGCGGAACGAGCCGTCTCCGCCACCTACGACAATGCCGTCAATCTTGGCATCCAAGCAGGCTTGCTTTGCCGCTTGCACGCCCTCCTGATATTTAAATTCCGGACATCTCGCCGTGTACAGCATGGTACCGCCGCGATGAATGATATCCGATACGCTTCTCAAATCCATTTCAAACATATCGCCGTTAATCAAGCCGTTATAGCCTCGACGAATACCGATTACTCTCATTCCTTTATTCAGTGCGGTACGAACAACCGAACGAATAAATGCGTTCATGCCGGGAGCATCGCCGCCGCTGGTCAATACACCGATTGTTTTCATTTCCATACAAAAAATCCCCCGTTCTTTTCTTAAATATCAGCAGACAGATATTTCAAATAAGGTATTGATAACATTATAACGAAAAAAGCTTTTGTATGCATTATTTTGAAACAAAAATCCATATTAAACAACAAAAAGACAACTTTGTGATTTTTTTATCAAGCCGCTTTCTTATTTTAAAGCGACATTTTCCGCTGAAACCACAGATTAAATTTGTTTCACCAGTTCCGATTGCTTTGTACGGGCATACCCCGTCGGTATTTTGGCATACTTTTTCGAATCGTTGTAAAAAAAGAATGCCTCTCCCTGCCCGGGATATTGCTTCAGTATTTCATATACAGCAGCGGCTCTTTGGTCATTTTTGCCGTTCAATTTGATATAAAGCTTTTGATTTGAAGCGGCTCTCCCCTGCCGAGATGACTCTAAATCGGCTTCCGAAAGGCGAAATTGACTTTTAAGCAGAACAGAACCGCATAAAATTTTCGGCGTTTCCTCTTCCTTGAGAGAGACTGTACCGCTGACCAGCACAACCTCCCCCTCCTTCAAATGCGGCGCAAGCTTTCCGTAAAGATTCGGAAAAACCGTTACCTCAATCACCCCGGTTTGATCTTCTGTATTGACAAAAGCCATCTTGCTTCCGTTCTTTGTTTCAATGACTTTTTTGTTTAAGACAACCCCCAAAATGCGAACCTGTGCACCGTCCTTTATTAAAGAAACCGACTCGTCCACTCCACTCAGGATGTCTGAAATGTCCATACATTGATATTTTTCGCTTACGCGCTTGTATTGCTCCAACGGATTTGCCGAAATAAACAAGCCTACCGTTTCCTTTTCCATTGCCAGCAATTCATCGGAGGAGAATTCCGACAGCTTCGGCATATTGTATTTCGGTCTCTCCAAGGTGCCGATATGGAACAGGTCAAGCTGTCCCTCGACGGTATTGCGATGATTTGAATTGACCGATTCCAATATTTTTTCATAGGAAGCCAGCATCTGCCAACGATTATGCGGCAGGCAATCCATTGCTCCGGAGCGAATCAATCCCTCTAAGGTTCGCTTGTTTAAATCCTTTCCGTTCAAGCGTTCGCAAAAGGAAGGCAGGTCTTGATATGCGCCCTCAACCTCCCGATTTGCCGATAATTGTTGAATGAATCCCCTGCCGACATTTTTGATGGCAAGCAGACCGAATCGGATGCCCTCCTTTGTAACGGTAAAACCGAGCCCACTCTCGTTGATATCGGGTGGCAGGATGCGCAGCCCCATTTTTCGGCATTCACCGATATAAGCAATCATCTTATCGGTATTTTCCAAAACACTGGTCAACAATGCTGCCATATACTCCTTGGGATAGTGGCATTTCAGGAAAGCGGTTTGATAAGAAATATGGGCATATGCCGCAGCATGAGACTTGTTAAAAGCATAGGCGGCAAATCCGGTCATTTCATCGAAAATGTCATTGGCAATTTCGGGGCTGACTCCGTTTGCGACGGCGCCGACACACTCGACACTGCCATCCTCATTCGTTTTACCGTAGATGAAATTTTGCCGTTCCCGTTCCATGACATCTGCCTTTTTTTTGGACATGGCACGGCGCACCAAATCGGCTCGGCCGTAGGAATAGCCGGCAAGCTCACGGCAGATTTGCATAACCTGCTCCTGATAAACGATACAGCCGTAGGTGACCTCCAATATCGGCTTGAGAAGCGGATGCTTATAGGTCACCTGCTCCGGATGATGTCGATTGTCGATATACTTCGGGATAGAGTCCATCGGTCCCGGACGATAAAGGGAGGTGACCGCAATCAAATCCTCAATTCGCTCCGGCTTCAGCTGTTGAAGAACCTGCTTCATTCCGGGCGATTCAAACTGAAAGACCCCATTGGTATTGCCGTTTGAAAACAATTTGTAGGTATCGGGGTCGTCGATATTGATTTTTTGCAATGAAAAATCAGGCTCTTTTTCCCGAATCATCTTTTCACAATCGGAAAGAATCGTCAGATTGCGCAAGCCCAAAAAATCAATTTTCAGCAGACCCAAGCGTTCCAAATTGGTCATCGTATATTGGGTCACAATGGATTCTTCGTTTTTCTGTAATGGAACATACTCGCTGACCTTATTCGGAGTAATGACCACTCCCGCGGCATGAGTAGAGGCGTGCCGCGGCATTCCCTCTATCTTTTTTGCCGTATCAATCAGCTCTTTTATACGCGGCTCCTCCCGATACAGCTCATTCAGCTCGGGAGACAATATCAATGCGTGCTCAATGGTCATTCCGAGCGCCATCGGTATTTTTTTTGCAACTGCATCGACCTCTTGATAAGAGATGCCGAGCGCTCTTCCCACATCGCGAATGGCGCCTCGCGCCGCCATCGTACCGAAGGTAATAATTTGAGCAACGTGCTCCGCACCGTATTTTCGGATGACATAGTCAATCACCTGCTGGAGCTTTTCATAGCAAAAATCAACATCAAAATCCGGCATACTGACACGCTCCGGATTTAAAAAGCGCTCAAACAGCAGCTGATAACGAATGGGATCGATTCCGGTGATTCCCACGCAATATGCCGCCAAGCTGCCTGCGCCGGAGCCTCTGCCGGGTCCCACCGGGATATCGTGATTTTTCGCATACCGAATAAAATCCAAAACAATCAGATAATAATCAATATATCCCATTTT
>CAZFQM010000140.1:0-4861 GCA_964520995.1 uncultured Oscillospiraceae bacterium | reverse complement strand
AAAATCCGCAATGGTATAATCTATCTCATGTCCCACCGCCGAAATAACGGGGATTCTGCAACGATATATTTCCCGCGCGACCTCTTCATCGTTAAATGCCCATAAATCCTCGATAGAGCCACCGCCGCGCCCCAGTATTACAACGTCGATATCGGGGCACTGCTGTATCAATTTCAGTGAGCGGATAATGCTTTTCGGTGCATTTTCCCCCTGCACCAGGGTCGGCACCAGCACAAGGGTTGCCAACGGATACCGACGGCTCAAGATGTTGATGATATCCTGTAAAGCAGCGCCTGTCTTTGCCGTCAGTACACCGATTTTCATCGGCATCGCAGGCAACGGCTGTTTGTGCTCTGCCGCAAACAAGCCCTCTGCGGCAAGCTTTTCCTTTAGCTGTTCAAACGCCAAATAAAGTGCACCGACACCGTCCGGCTCCATGGTCTCGCAATAAATCTGATAGGCACCGTCACGCTCGAAGACCTGCACATTACCGCAAACCACCACATTCATCCCGTTTTCAGGAGCAAACTTCACCTTAGAGGCATAACCGTTAAACATAATGGCGCGAATCGACGATTGATTGTCCTTGAGTGTAAAATAAAAATGTCCGGTTTTTTTATGGTCGGTAAAATTGGAAATTTCTCCTTTTAAGCAAATCCCTTTTAAATTGGTGTCTGCCGAAAAGACCGCTTTGATATATCTATTTAATTGTGACACCGTAACAGCATTTTCCAAAGCAATACCATACCCTTCTATGCATCCCGGATTGAGGAAGCATTATTTCATCATAGAAGCCAAAACGGCAATTCCGGCGCTGTTGTCCGAGGAAAAAGCAGGCTCGGCAAAATATCCGCCGAATTTTTCACCGATTTTCCGCCGTATTATCGAATTGGACATCACTCCACCCGCGTAGATGACCGGCTTCACACCGTAGGCTGCAAAAATCCGCTCGGTCATGCAGGACACCGTTTCGCAAATATATTCAATACAATACCGTGCAATCCGCTCTTTCAAAGCGCCCTGCTCCAGCATCCGACGGCATTGGTTTTCCACACCGGATAAGGAACAATCCAACCCTTTCATGCAAGGGTGAACCGAAATTTTTTCGGTGTTTCGGCACGCCATTTCGTCAAGATATTTTCCCGCCGGAAACGGCAATCCAAGCATAACGCCGACTCGGTCAACCGCTTGTCCCGCCTTTAGGTCCAAAGAGGAGGCTAACAGCCGCACCTCGAAAACACCCTGCCGATATTTTACCGCCAAGCATTCCGTAGTACCGCCCGACAGATGGAACGCATAAAACTCATCTCGTAAAAGCTCCAAATGCCCCGATGAATAAAGTGCCGCCATGATATGTCCCTCTTGATGGGAAAATTCATACTTCGGCACCGACAGTGCGGAAGCAATCGAGGATGCTACGGTATTACCGACCAAAAAGCAGGGCATATAGGAGCCTTCGCATCTTCTCGGTGTCACCGATACACCGGCTCCCGCAATGCTGCCCCGATGCTGTGCAAACAGCCGTTCCAATATCTGCGGAAGCTGCTTAATATGCTGAAACACCGCATCCGATTGCTTTAATCCCAGCTCTCCCGATTTCACCGGCAACAGCTGCTTTTCCATGATGACCCGATTGCTTTCGGTATCATACAAAGCTGCCGAGGTCGTATAGTTACTGGTATCGATTCCCAGGAAAGTGCTCATAAGAAACACCGCCTCAATTCGTCATTTTCTCCGATGCTTGTTGTTCGTTTGTCTCATCGGCACCGTTTAATTGCCGCACAAACGAGCCTAAGACACCGTTTACGAACGAGGTATCCTCCCTGGTAGTATACTTTTCGCATATTTTCACCGCTTCGCTGACCGAGATATCAACATCCAGCGTATCATCAAATAAAATCTCATAGACAGCCACTCGCATTGCCGCCAGGGATACCCTGGTAATCCGATCGAGATTCCATTTTTTCAGGTGCTTTTCAATGCATTGATCAATCTGCTGTCTGTTTTCCTCTACCCCTTTAAAAACAGCTACCGCCGTATCATTCAGCTGTATCGCATCGGTCTCGGAAGCCGCTTCCAAAATTTCGCTGACGGTTTCTCCTGTCAGTGCGCGTTCAAAAACCAATATAAAGGCGGTTTCCCGTATTTCGTGACGTGTCATAATAAGCTCCGTTTCTTTTTGAATTTACTTTTATCAATGCCATTTGCAGGCAAAAAAGCGATATATTTGCGCGATCTCATTTTTCGAGACCGTTTCGGCAATTCTTGTCAAAATCCGATTTTTTATCCGCCGATAAACCTTATAAACAAGCCACAAGCCTTACACCGAATGGTGTAAGGCAGGCATTACTTATTTTTATTGGTTGCATCCGCCACATAGATGTTGACAGCGGAAACAGTAATACCGGTCATGTTCTGTACTTCTTCCTTGATGTCATTTTGGATTTTTTCGGCAATATCCTTTACCTTATATCCCATTTTCAAAACAACACCGATATCAATCACCGCAACATCACCGTTGAGGGTTATCTTAACAGGCTTCTGTAAGCCGGCCTTTAAAACAGCATCCTTTATCGGCACCGGCTGAGAAGCAAGGCTGTACACTCCCTCTATGTCCGCAATAACCTGCTTTGCAATTGTAGAAACGACCTCTTCGGAAATTTTCAAATTACCGGTAGCAACCGGACGATTCTGTTCCATAACAGTACCTCCATTATCAACATTCATAAATAATATCTCTCAAAGCGCGTACCCGCGCAATCAAACCGAAAAAGTAAATCGATTCAAGCACATACTTCTTGCGCAGCGGAGCGAGCAGTGCTTTAGGTTTATTATAACTTAAATTCAATCAAAACAAAATGTTTTGATTGACTCCGTAGGCGGCACTGCAAAAGCAGTGCAATTTACTGTTGCAATCAAAAAGCGATGGCACTTCAGTGCCATCTATACCGCAAGAATTGCGGCACGCAGATGCGAAAGCATCTGCTTTTGCTTTTTTATTATACCACAAAAATTTGTTTATGGGAATAGCTTTAAAAATATTTGTATAATTATTCATGGATTCTTCTGAAAATCGTGTTCTTATTTTACGGTTATATCAAAAAGTAATGTAAAAATCAATAAAACTATGTCAGTGTTATATAAATCCGACATAGTTTTATCAAGCTGTTAAACATTTTATTTTTTCTCTACAATGGAAATATTTTCGTTTAGTACCTCTGCCTCATCTAAAATAATATCTTTAATCTGCGCCACCTCTTCTGTCTTTAAGCCGTCGGTTTTAATGACAAGCCGCGCCTTTCCGTCATCCAAATATGCCAAACAATCCGCAAAGCCCTTTTCCTTGACGCGCGTCTCAATATTGGTCTCTGCATCAATCTGCTCCTGTAAAGCCGCAGAATCCGCCTTTGCCGCTTTTAGCTCCGCCGCCGATAAGCTGTCATCCTTTATCTGCTTGGCAAAGGTTTCCACAGCAGTATCCCGTGTCTTTTGCTTATCCAAATGCGCTTGGGTAAAATAATCATCCGTTTGATTAACCAAGGTGGCATCTCCGTAATTTTTGTCGGAGTTAGTTCCCGTGGTGATATCGAACTGCCCGTCATTCTTGGCAAATTCCCAATTCAAATAGACTGCAACGCTGAGAATAACCGCCAAGGAGGCAAGCACAATCTGTTTTTTTCCGATGATCATATTCACTTTTTTCATAACGATAATCCGATCCTTTCATAAAAAATATTATCTCTGTTTTATCGTACCGCTCGGAAGCGGAGAAGCATTTTAAGGTTCCGAAAGCCTTGCAACGCAAATTTTGCCGTAGGAAATATCCAACGCCGTCGCAACGGCCTCGGTGACCTTTTTCTCCACCTCTACGTTATCCCCTCCTTGACATACAATCACAACTCCTTTCACCTTAGGCTCCAGTGTTGTTTTGAGCAGTGCCTCCCTGGTTCCGTTACTGCCCTGCACCAGAATGACGTTCTGCTCATAATTGTTCTTTTCCTGCTCCTTTTTCGGTGTGCCGTCTGCGTAATCCTTGGTTGTATCTATATTTTCTTTGCGCTCGTTTTCATAAACATATTCCGTCGTGCTCTCCAGGGTAATCATCACCTTAGCGGTTCCCACGCCGCTGATACCGGTCACCATATCATGAACCCGCTCCTCCAATCGGCTGATATACTGCTCGGATTGAAACGTATCCGTGCTTGCTGTCGTCTCTCGCTTTTCCGCCGAAAAAAGAGAAGAAAGAAATATCAGCAGAATCCCGATGCTTCCGATGATAAATATGAGCTTTGTCTTCTTTTCCGATTGCAAAAGCTTTTTCCATCTCTCCCTCATTCATACACATCCCTTCCGATTTTTTACCAAATTCCACGGACTTGACTACCGGGAAACGGTAACCTCTGCTGCCGTTTGACATTGCTCCTCAAGCAAGGCTTTCACCCGTTGCAGCTTCGGCGTTTCCTCAATCGGCAGTTCAACAAAAAGCTTACTAATAAATATGCTGTTATCCGATGATATATTAACATCCGCCGATATTTTTTCATAAGATATATTTTCCGCATCCAGTAACTCCCCAACCGCTCGACATACATTTTTCTCACTTTGCCGAAGCAGCTGTTCGTTAATTCTCTCGGTCAGTGCGGTATTCTCTGCCCGAACACTTGTCTGCACCTTCCAATCAAGCTGCGGCAAGCCGTGTAAAAAGGGAGATAACAGACAACAGCAGAAAAAAAGGCTGATTGTAAATTTCAACACTTTCTCGGTTCCTCCGCTCGGAACCAGCATGGAAAATATTGCCGTTGCCGCCAAGGTAATGCAGATATTCATTGCCCATTCTTTGACCTCTGACATTTTTCACTCC
>CAZFQM010000139.1:0-4910 GCA_964520995.1 uncultured Oscillospiraceae bacterium | reverse complement strand
CCAACAGAGTGGTTTCCTTCTCCTCCGGCGGATATTTAAAGGCAACCGCCCATTTCGGGAACTTCGCGGTACTGCCGAGCAGCTCCCGCTCCGCAAAGCTGTTAATCTTGATAACAGCTCCGTCGATATCAAAGGAATAGGCATTCCGATTTTCTCCGATTGCATCTATTTCCGCCAGCGCATCATGAATATCGGTAAAGGTACGATAGGACGGAATGACCGGGAAGCCCAACTCCTTTAAAAAGTCCAACGATTGCTTATGTGAGGTCAAGGTTACACCCTCGATTTGCTGAATATTAAAAACAAAGATATCCAGCTTGCGCTGTGCGGTAATTTTCGGGTCTTTCTGTCGCAGAGAGCCGGCAGCGGCATTTCTGGGGTTTTTAAAGGGCTGCTCGTCGTTCAGCTCCTGCTTTTCCACCAGCTCCAAAAAGCTGCTTTTCGGCATATAGACCTCGCCGCGCACCTCCAAAAAAGGAATCGCTTGCGCAAGCCTGCGCGGAATGGAACGAACGGTAAGCAGGTTGGCGGTCACATCCTCACCGATAAAGCCGTCCCCCCGCGTGGAACCACGCACCAAAATGCCGTCCCGATATTCCAGAGAAACCGACAAGCCGTCTATTTTAGGCTCTACCACAAATTCAGGTTGTGCAATTTTTTCCTCACAGCGTTGTGCAAAGCCAATCAGCTCCGATTGGTCGAATACATCCTGCAGACTTCCCATCTGCACGGTATGCGTCACCTTTTCAAACAAATTCAGCAACGCCTGCCCACCGACGTGCTGTGTCGGCGAATCCGCCGTCAGCAGCTGCGGAAATTCCTTTTCCAGCTGCTTGAGCTCATTCATCAGCATATCGTATTCATAATCGGAGATTTCCGGGTCATCCATATTGTAATAGCGATTGCTGTGATAATCTATCTGTGCTTTTAAATCGTCAATCCGCTTTTGTGCGGCAGAATACTCCATGTCAGATTATCCTTTCTTCGGTTAAAATGCTCCGCTGTCGAGCTATCTTCGATACAAAACGTCCTCTTCGGTTTTGGTTCTCGGTGCCTTTTCAAAGGTAACATTGTCCTCTACCTCCAGCAAATCCTCCAGCGAATAGGCATATGTCAGCTGCTCCGCCGCCACAGCCTGCTGTTCCGAGGCTTGCTGTTCCCGTCTGAGCTTTATTTTAATATGTAACAAAAAGGTAACGCCAAGCAATATCAAGGTGATTGCGCCGATACAAATATAAAAAGAGCTTCGATGATTACCGGATTGCAGAAAGAGCACCGCCTTTCCCAGATAAGCGATTCTGCCGGTGGCTTTTCCCACCACAACAATTTCATTGATGGAAAAGGTTGCAGTATGGCCGAGCTTGTCGCTCAATATCATTTCATCCGAATCGATTTTTTCGATTTTGCCGAATTGTACCTCCTGCCAATCGTCAACAGTAGGGTAATAACATAAAAAGTCGCCCAGCTTGATTGCGGTGACGGAGGTCGGCTTTACAATGATGATATCATCTTTATTCATTACCGGCTTCAGATTATCATTCCCGTTAATATAAAGATGGTGCCCGAATATCAGCTTGTCCTGCCTTGCATTATGCTGAAAGAACACCGAAAACAGCATTACCGCGGTGCAGGCAAGGCAAAATACGGTAAGAACAAGGTTCGTTATCGTCAGAAATATCCGAAGTCCCCTGGAATCGCTTTGCATACGGATTCATCACATCCTTTGAAGAGCAGGTATCAAGCACCCGCTTTGCTTCTTATTATACCGTAATTGTCACAACTTGGCAAGTCTAAAATCCCCGCAAATACAGATTTTATGCCGATTGCTTCGGGATACTGCGGAAAGGGAGAAGCAGTGTCCAAACTCCACAATAAGAGAAACGGTTTTCGGGCGGTTTTCTTAATATTTTTCATAATTGTTTCTAAAACGGTTGTTTTTCCTTAAAAGAAGTATTATAATAAAACAGTATAAATATTCCAACAATGTTTTGGTTTATTTTCGTTGATAGACCTTGCAAATACCAATCGGAAAGCATGATACTCGTGTCCCTGCATACCGACACAAAGGAAAGGATGTGGCTATCTATGAAAAAAGCGTTTTTTGCCCTCACGGCAATATTGGGTCTTGCCGCCGTTACAGCTACCGGAGCAGCCGCCCAATCGCTTACTCCCGCAACCGGAGACCGTTCGGTCGAGCTGTTGCCGATTTTTATCGTTTTGATCATACTTGCAATTGCAGCTATGGTTGCTTGTCTCGTCATTTTTAAAAAGAAAAAATAATATGGAGGATTTTTAATGACATTCGATCAGGTTAGAACCAGATTCGCTCCCAGTCCGACCGGATATATGCACGTGGGCAATCTGAGAACAGCACTTTATGCCTATTTGCTGGCAAAGAAAAATAACGGTACCTTTATCCTGCGTATTGAGGATACCGACCAGGAACGATATGTGGAGGGCGCTGTTGACATTATATATAACACGCTCCGTCAGACCGGTCTGCTCTGGGATGAGGGTCCGGACATCGGCGGTCCCGTCGGACCTTATATCCAAAGCCAGAGAATGAGTATGTTCAAAGACTACGCTCTGCAGCTGGTGGAAAAAGGCGCCGCTTATTACTGCTTCTGCGACAAAGAGCGTTTGGAAGAGGTTAAGGTCATTCAACAGGCAAGCGGTATCGCACCGCATTATGACGGTCATTGCCGTAATCTTTCCAAGGAAGAGATTCAAGCCAAGCTGGATGCCGGTGTACCTTATGTCATCAGACAAAAAATGCCGCAGGAGGGCACTACAACCTTCCATGATGAGGTATTCGGCGATATCACGGTGGAAAATGCGATTTTGGACGACCAAATTTTGATTAAAACCGACGGTATGCCTACCTATAACTTTGCAAATGTGGTAGACGACCACACCATGGGAATTACCCATGTCATTCGCGGAAACGAATATCTGTCCTCTACCCCGAAATACAATCTGCTCTATCAGGCATTCGGTTGGGACATTCCGGTCTATGTTCACTGCTCTCCTGTTATGAAAAATGCGACCGAAAAGCTTTCAAAGCGAAACGGAGACGCTTCTTTCCAGGATTTGATTGCCAAGGGATATCTCACCGAGGCGGTTATCAACTACATCGCACTGCTGGGCTGGAGTCCGAAAGGGGAACAGGAGGTCTTCACGCTGGAGGAGCTGGTGCAAGAATTTGACATCGGCGGCATCTCAAAATCCCCCGCTATCTTCGATCCCATGAAGCTGAAAGCCATCAACGGCGCTTATATTCGCAAGCTCAGCCTGAAAAAATTCGAAGAAATGGCAATGCCTTATATTCGGGAGACCTGCAAGAGAGAGGATGTAAACACCGAAATGATCGCAGAGGTGTTGCAACCGCGTACCGAGCTGTTCACCGACATTCCGGAGCAGGTTGACTTCATCGACGCATTGCCGGAATATGACATTGCGCTGTATACCCACAAGAAGATGAAAACCAATTCCGAGACCGCATTGGAGGCTTTAAACTGCCTGCTTCCCATTCTGGAAAAGGTAGAGGATTGGAACATGGACACCCTGCACCAAGTGATTTTCTCCAAAATCGAGGAGTTGGGTGTGAAAAACGGTTATATGCTTTGGCCGCTCCGTGTTGCTCTTTCCGGAAAGCAGTTTACTCCGGGCGGCGGCTTGGAAATCGCTGTCATCATCGGAAAGGAAGATACTTTGGCACGGATGCGCAAGGGCATCGAAAAATTAAAAGCCGAGGCATAACTCGCGCCGAAAGGGAATGATGTTGTCATGCAAAACAGCTTTTTTTCCATGCTTTCCCGCATGAAGCACATCAACCGCTGGGGATTGATGCGCAACACCTGGAAAGAATCATTATCCGAGCACAGCATGGATGTTGCCGCTATCGCTTACGGATTGGCGGTTATCGGCAACACCCGCTTCGACAAAAAATACGATTGCAATCGTGCTTCCGTTCTGGGACTTTACCATGATGCAAGTGAAATCATCACCGGTGATCTGCCTACGCCGATCAAATATCACAACGAAGAAATGCGGCAAGCCTACAAAAAAGTAGAGGATGTTGCCAATCGTGCGCTGCTTGATATGCTTCCGGAAGATATGACACCCTATTATCAAAGCTTGTTTATCCCCTCCGAGCAGGATGAGCCGTTATGGAGGCTGGTCAAAGCGGCAGACAAAATCTCCGCTTATATCAAATGCTTGGAGGAGGAATGTGCCGGCAATCGGGAATTTTCCAAGGCGAAGCAAACGTTGCTGGACTCCATTATGCTGCTTCATCTACCCGAGGCGGAGCTTTTTATCAATGAATTTTTGCCGTCCTTTGCCAAAACGCTGGACGAGCAGTAATAAAGAAAGGATGTTACATCATGAATCAACAATTTCAAAATCAGCCTTATCAACCCGCTCCGAAGCAACAAAACACCTTAATGGGAATTTTATCCTATCTGTCTATCCTGTGCCTGATTCCCTTTCTCACCGAAAAGAATGATTCCTTTGTGCAGTATCATGCCAAGCAAGGCTTGAATCTCTTTATCATCGAAGCGATTGCCGGCGTTGCGGGCGGAGTTCTGACCGGTATTGCCAATTTTCTTCCCTTTGTCGGCGGCATTTTAAGCGGAATCCTCGCGTTTGTTACCGGAGCGCTCAGCTTGTGCTTCTTTGTGCTTGCGATATTGGGAATTGTCAATGTTTGCAACGGCGAAACCAAGCCGCTTCCGGTCATTGAAAAAATCCAACTGATTAAATAATACATAGGCATTGTTTTCAACAAACAGAGCGTATTCGTGTGGAAAACGAATACGCTCTGTTTTTGATTATTCCGACACAAAGGCTCTCACCTTAAATTTCGCTCCTACCGATTCACACAGCTTTCTTGCCTGCTCTATCTCTTC
>CAZFQM010000138.1:0-4911 GCA_964520995.1 uncultured Oscillospiraceae bacterium | reverse complement strand
AGCCGCAAACCGAATCGACAGAGTCCTCTGCGGCTTCTACAGCCTCCAACGGAGCGACCTCAAGTCAAAAGACAACCTCAAAGAATAACGGCTTCGGGCAAGGTAATGTAAAGGGCGATGTGGTGGCGGACGAGGAAAAAATCCCGGGTCTGCCTGCGTTGAGCAGTAAGGTGACCAATAAAACGGTAAAATATTTGACGCACACCTATCCCTCAAGCACCAACAAAAAAGTGACCAAGCGGTACCTTTCACAGTACGATTTGACGGTGGAATATGTAACGGTTCCTTATGAAAACAAGCGAACCAAGCTGATTCAGATGATTGCCGCGAAAAACGCTCCCGACCTCATCAGCATGGACGAAACCTATCTGTCGCTTATCAATAACAATCTGGTACAGCCGGTGGAAAGCTATTTCAATTTCTCGGACAAAATCTGGGACAGCGTGCGCGATTTGCAGAACGCCAGAAAGATTAACGGAAAAATCTATGAGGTGATTCAGCACGCAACTCCCTCTCGGATGTTCTTCTTTAATGCAAAGCTGTTTAAGAATGCCGCCGAAAAGGATCCGCTTTATTATTATCAGCGCGGCGAATGGAATTGGGATAAGCTGGTTGAGCTGGCACAGAAAATGACAAAGGACCAAAACAACGACGGTATTACCGACCAATGGGGCTTCGGCGGAGAATCCTTGCAGTTTATGGTGATGGGCTCGGTCAATGAATCCTTTATCAAACTGGATCAAAAGACCGGAAAAATCACCAACAATCTGCGCAGCGAAAAGCTTGCAAGCGCAATGAAGATGTATACCAATTTGCAGACCACCTATAAGATATGGCCCTCTTCTCCCTCTTTCGATCAGCTTTTGAACGGAAAGCTGGCAATGGGATATTTCGGTTTTTGGAATATCTATACCGTTTCCGGTGCGGAGAAGCTGTGGAATGACGGTACTTTGCAATTTGTTCCTGCGCCGACGGCAAACGGAATGAGCAAAAATTACAACTTCCCGTTGTATGAGTCTGCCTTTATTCCGGTTGGTGCTTCCAATCCGCACGGTGCTGCGGCGTTTATGACCTATTTGAAGTATGCAGAGGCAAGCGGCGAAACCAAAATGTCGGCAACGATGAAGCAGGTTTATGCCGAAGCTTCCAAGAATTTGATGACTGCCGCAACCAACCGTGACATTGATGTTGCCGCCAGCATGGAGTGGGGTATTTGCGGAGATTTGCTCAACGGAAAATCCTGGTCCTCTATCGTAGAGGAATATTCACCTCAATTGGATGCCGCCATTGCGCAAATGGCAAAATAAAATCAGATTGCCGGCAATCCGAAACAGCTGTCCGGCTCGCAGGTGACAATCAGAAGGGAGAATGCGAATAATATGAAAAAATTAGCGGCGCTCATGGCGGTTATAATGTTATTTTCCACTCTTTCGGGTGGGTTTCAGGCATCCGCCGCTCAATCCGACAACGCTTCTTCTGCCTCGACGGCGGACAGCTTGATTTCTGTCGGGAGTTCCGATAAAGAAAACACCGTAACCGTACCGCTTGGCACGGTTACGTCGGATACCGATTCCGCAATCACCTATCCCATGCAGTATGCCGGACGGGAGGCTGTACTGAAATGGGCAGGGCAAAGCGGAAAAGCCGTTTTTACGGTTGACCTGCCGCAAGCGGGAGATTATTGTCTACAGCTTACTTATATGCCGATTCTTGCGGAGAACCGCGGGATTGAGATGTCATTACTGATTGACGGCGCTTGTCCGTATGAAAATGCCGGAACGGTAGCTTTTCCCTGCGTTTATCGGTGTGAGGAGAGAAAAACGGACAATCGCGGAAACGACCTGGCACCTCGCTCCGAGAAGCAGGAAGCCTGGGTCAGCACCTTTTTTACCGACCCGGAGGGTCTGAGCGATGAGCCGCTGACCTTCCATTTGGAGGCGGGAAAGCACACGATTACATTAAATGCCGAGATGGCTGCGTTTTATCTGGCGGATATCGTCCTCTGTGTGCCGCAGGAGCAGGTGACCTATGAAGAATATCTTCGGCAGTGGAAAGCGCAGGGCGCAACCGAATCGAAAGCGCAGGAGCTGATTCTTCAGGGGGAGGATGCGAAATACCGCTCCGACCCTTCGCTGGTTCCGAAGAATGACCGCTCCAGCGTTGCGACAACGCCCAGCTCACCGCTTCTTGACAAGCTTAATATGATCAGCTTCTCGGAGGTCGGTCAATGGCTTGTTTGGGAGGTCGATGTACCGGAAAGCGGCTTTTATCAGCTCGGCTTGCGGTTTCGGCAAAGCGCTTTGCGTGGCTTTTCGGTCACGCGGCGAATCGCCGTGGACGGAGTGGTTCCGTTTCGGGAGCTTTCGACGGTGACCTTTCCCTATGACAGCAGCTGGCAATATGCCGAGATAGGAGATAACGAGCCCTATCTGATTTATCTGGAAAAGGGAACGCATCAGCTGCGGCTTGAGGTTGTGCTGGGCGACTTTTCCGAGATTATTCGGGATTTGTCCGATGTGGTTCGGGACATGAACGCTTTATATCGGAAGATTATCATGATTACCGGCACCGAGCCGGATGCCTATCGGGATTATCGCTTGGAAAATCAAATCGACGGATTCTCGGATATCCTTTTGGGAATGGCAGAGCAACTGAAAAAATGCGGTCAACAATTAGACCGTATTGCCGGGAAAGAGGGCGGCGAATCCTCTTTGCTGTATGAAATTGCCGATCAGCTTGACAGTATCGGAAATTATCCGGAAACCATGGCGTCCAGATTGGACCGTTTTTCTTCCAACATTTCAAGCTTATCCTCTTGGATTTTTGAGAAAAAGGTGCAGGCGTTGGATATCGACTATTTACGTCTGTCCTCCGTTGATACCGAATCTCCGCAAGCAAAGGCGGGAATTTGGGAGGAGCTCTGGTATCGTATTCAATCGGTTTGGTATTCTTTTACCAAGGATTATACTTCGGTGGGAAATGTCTATGACAACACAACAACAGAGCCGCTTGAGGTATGGATGACTGGCGGTTCGGACCAGGCGAGTGTTGCCAAAAATGTTATCGACGATCTGTTTGTGGCACAAACCGGAATACCGGTAAATCTCCGTTTGGTGCAGGTTTCGGTCATTATTGCCACCTTTGCGGGGAACGGTCCGGACATCTCCTTGAATGTTGACCCGGTTACGGCGATCAACCTGGCGGCGCGGGGAGAGCTGGTTGCCCTGTCTGACAAGGAAGGGTATGCCGAAGCAATCGGTAGCTTTTATCCCGAGTCATTGGTGCCCTTTCGGCATGAGGGGAAATGCTACGGCTTACCGGTTACGCATAACTTCAATATGATGTTTTATCGCACCGATATTTTCGAAGAGCTGGAGTTGACACCGCCTCGGACGTGGCAGGAATTCAATGAAACGGTTGCGGTGTTGCAATCGAACAATATGCAGGTCGGTATCGGTGACCTGTTTACGACCTTGCTGGCACAGCGGGGAATCAGTGTCTACAACGAGAAGCAATCTGCCACCAATTTTGACAACGCGGAGGCGGTCGATGCTTTTCAAACCTCCATGCAGTTTTTTACCCACTATAATCTTCCCGATGTGTTTGACTTTTATAACCGCTTCCGAAGCGGTGAAATGCCGTTGGGAATACAGGATATTTCACAATACAGTATGCTTTCCGCCGCGGCACCCGAAATTCGAGGCTTATGGGAAATGGTGCCGATTCCCGGAACGGCAGAGGACAGCGGAAGCATCAACAATTCGGAGCCGGGAAGCTCCTCTACTGCGGCGGTAATGTTCGGCAAAACAAAGGACAATCCGAACGCCTGGACTTTCCTGCGCTGGTGGGTCGGTGCCGAGGCACAGGCACGCTACGGAAATGACCTGGAGATGACTTTGGGCGTTGCAGGTCGATATATCGCCGCCAATCGTGATGCGGTGAAGCAGCTGCCCTGGTCGAATCGGGAGCTGGAAAGCATTTTTGCGCAATGGGAGTCGATTAAGGAAATTCCCACACTGCCTGCCTCTTATTACCTTACCAGAGGCTTGACCAACGCTTTCCGAAATGTGCTTTACAACAATGAAAAGCCGCGAGAGGCATTGTTTTATCAGAACAAGCAGATTAACAAGGAAATCACTCGCAAGCGTGAAGAATTGAACTTAGATTGAAACAAAGGAGCGTAAGAATATGACAGACGGAGGCAGCAAAAAAACCGGATATTTTCGTACCCTCGGGCATCGAATCTATCTTTATCGTGAAAGCTATTTGCTGATTGCACCGTATACGTTGCTTTTTGCTTTGTTTATTATTGTGCCGGTGTTGGCTTCCATTGCGTTGAGCTTTACGGATTTTAATATGGTAAACACGCCGAAATTTGTGGGCTTGGCGAATTTTTCACGATTGTTTTTGGATGATGATGTTTTCCTGATTGCGGTGAAAAACACATTGATTTTTTCTTTCATAACCGGACCGCTTTGCTACTTATTGGCGTTACTGCTTGCTTGGTTTATTAACGAGCTGACACCACGGTTGCGTGCGTTTATGACCTTTATCTTTTACGCACCCAGTATTGTCGGGAACGCATTTTTCATCTGGACCTTTATTTTCAGCGGTGATCGCTACGGTCTGCTGAACGGATTTTTGATGAATATCGGTGTGATTCAGGAGCCGATTCGCTGGTTGACGGATTCGGATTACCTGTTCGGAGTCATTATATTGGTGCAGATATGGATGAGCCTCGGCGCCGGCTTCCTGTCCTTTATTGCGGGCTTGCAATCGGTGGATAAGAGCTTGTTTGAGGCGGGTGCATTGGACGGTATTCGAAGCCGTTGGCAGGAATTATGGCATATCACCCTGCCCTCGATGAAGCCGCAGCTGATGTTCGGCGCGGTAATGCAGATAGCAAGTTCT
>CAZFQM010000137.1:0-4922 GCA_964520995.1 uncultured Oscillospiraceae bacterium | reverse complement strand
TAAAATCGGTGATGTCCGCCTCAAAGGGAGGTTGAAACAAAAGCCCGGAACCGTATTCGGTTTTCCACTCAACCGCAGTTGCCCTAACTCCCTTGAGTGAGAGGCAGGTTCTGAGTCCTCGCTCTCCCTTTACGGAAAAGGTACAGCTGCAATCGCCTCGATAAAACCACATTCCCTGCGGGGTAAAATCTCCCGCTTTTTTGGGAGTGCTTCGTGCAATATAAAACCTGCCGCCCGAAATCCGATAATGGTTCGGCTTCTGTTGAATCTGCCCCGTTGTACAGACATCAAAATTTCCGCGAATATAAATATTATCCGGCTCCAACGGATAGAAAAAGCGGTTTCGCTCCGTTTCAAACACCTTTCCGATCTCCACGGTGTTCTCCGATTTCGGAAGCCGATAGGTTAAAACAATCTCATTCTCTCCGACTTGCAGCATACCGTCAATATCGTATTCTCCGATGTGACGGTCAATCCACCAGCCGACACGGCGTGACAAAACCGATATTCCGTTGCACCGAATATCCAAGCATTCTCTGTCCTCAGCAGCCAGCGTAGGATGAAATTCCTCCGAAATTTCACCGCAACGGAAACGATACCGCAAGCTGACAAGCTCAGCCGATGATGCACTGTCCTCATACAGCTTATCAATTATCTGCAATATCGGCATTTCTTCGGAATAAGGCGCTTCATCAAAAGCAAAGGCGGCACAATCTAAGGTCAGACAATTTTTGTCCAGCGGCAAAGCATTTGTCGGCACAACCGATTCGGAGCGTAATAAGCGCGGTACCTCATAGCTTTGTTGTAGCTCAACGGTTTCCAGCACTGCGTTTTCTCCTCCGCAAAGGGAAAGCGGCAGATAGGTGTTTCCGTCTGTGCTCACATAAGAGGATAACAACCGATACTCCCCGCTCGGCAGAAGCTGTTTCACCGAAGCTGTACTGCTCAGCTTTAACAGCAGCTCCTTATTCTGCTCAAAGGAAGCGTTCCAAATGTGGATGCGCAACCGCTCTCCTATTGTTCTGAGATGGATTGCCACACCGCCTGCCAAGGTTGTTCCGGAGGGGTCATATAAAGAAACCGTTCTGGGAAAATCGGCATATTGCAGATACTTCTCAATCGCCTCTCGACGATTCTGCACCAATTGACAGCTTGAGCCGCTCAATTGTACACCTCGCGGCAGCTTATTTACATATGCCACATGACCGTTTTCCGCCTTTAGCTGCTCCAAAAGAGCCGCAGTTGTCTCTGTTAAGGAATCATTTTCCGCAACAAAGACCCAATCGTAGCTTCCGTTGCCGAGGCGGAGATATCCGTCCCGCACCATTGCATATTGCTCCAGCAATTTTTCATCGCCGAACTCAAAATCCACTTGAAGCTCCAGAAGATTCTCGGTCAACAGACGGAATTGCGCCGAAGAATAAATATTCTTTTCACGATTCCCGCAGGCGTCACGATACTCCTCCATCATTACGCCGAGCGGCGGAATTACCAGTACTCTGCACACTCTCTTTCCCTCGGTCATGAGCTGATTATGTTGCTCCATCCAGCGATTGAACTGCTTAAATTCATTCCACCACGGCTCTTGATATGAGAAAAAACAAGGATAATCTCTTTTGCGACGTCCCTCAATGCTGTATGCCGACAGATGGAAGCAGGGCTTGGTAATCCCCAAAACCGATTGCCACCCCCAAATCCATGCCAATCGGGAAAAGGTTACGCCCCAACCGGCGCAGCCGAAGGTTTCGCTTAGCACCTGACCGCCGTTAAACTGTCGGGAAGCACTGGATGCCTGTTTGGATAAGACCGGGCTGGTAATACGACTTCCCAGGTGGTCGATACCGGGGAGTTGCATCAAAGTATAATTCCCCATCACACCGCCACAGCTGGAAATCTGGTCGCACAAGCCGTCCTCACAGGCAAAATGTCCGGTAAAGGCAAGCTTGTTTTTTTGGCACCACTCCGCTATGGGGGCGGTAAAGTGACGTTGGAACAAATCTCCCACCAGCCGCCAAAAATCACAGCGTAGCTGCTGATAGCCCTCGCCCTCTTCCGCCAGAAGCCATAAATGATCCGTCAGGGAATAATGATATGTATCGAAAAATGCCTCGGGTAAGGAGACACTCCAAGGATAGCCGGCACAATTAAGCTGCGGCTCATCGGTGAAAACGCCCTTGATGACTTCACCGAAAGCATCACCGACTTCCTCCGCATAACGTTGATATACCAATGAAATAAACTGCTTCACGGTGTCGGGATAGAGCAAATCAACATAATGGCGATCTATCGTATATCCGAAAAACAGATCGCCGCTTTTCGCTTCCTCAAGCGGAATCCGTTGACAATGATTCGCACCGTTTTTCCGAAATGCCGCCAGCAACGTTCCGACCTGTGTTGGGTCGGAACCGTAGGTCAACCTTTTAAAGCAGTACTCATCCCCCAGTGCAGGAATTTTTCCCGCCGCAAAACCGCTCGGCCATCCGTCCTCGTCATAAAGCAGAATATGCAAGCCCAAACGCCTGCATTCCTCCACCGCTACGCGAAAGGCCTGGAACCATCTTTCTCCCATATATGAAATCCGCAAGCCGGCACGTGAATGAATCACAACGCCGTCAAAACGACCGTCTGCAAACTCAGCCAGCTGTCTGCGAATCTCATCATCCTCTATATCATCGTTCCAGCTCCAAAAGCAGATTGCCTTGTTATTTATCTCAATATGATGGTCATGCAAGCCGTATCCCTCTTCTCTTCCTATCTAAATTGCATCATTACAAGCATTAACAAACATCAATTTGTTTTTATTTAATCGCTTTAATTCGCCTATATTATATCATCACGATTTTAAATTGTCAACCGAAAAATTGATTATTTTACCAATAAATTTATTTTATTTTGATTTTTATGTACGATTAAGACCGCGGAACCCGCATTTTATCCGCTTTTCCGAGCAAACAACAAAAAATATTTCAAAAAAATTAAAGCGTTTTATTGACAAACGCTTTTTAGGTTGCTATAATGAATATTGACAAAAAGCAAGCAACTTGTATGTTTGTATTGTTGATAATATCTTTCAATAGCGCAACTACGCTGTTTTCGACAGTTGCTTGAAAGATATTCATTTCAGAAAGGAAAGTGATTGTTTATGAAACGCACACGCAAATCATGGTTGAAGCTTCTGTCGCTGACTATCGTATCGGTCTTGCTGTGTCTGAGCTTCGCATCATGCTCACCCGACAAGGGCGGAAGCAGCAGCCAATCCGCTTCTATCTCTCAAGCAGACGGAGATTCCGCGGATATCGACAACTCCGATATTGCTACCGATGAATCGGACACCGCTCTCAATCCGGACGGTAGCACGGTAACCTCCGACGATGCGACGGCAACTGTTTCCGGCTCTTCTTCCTCTAAAGGAAACACTACCGGCAAAACCTCCAGCACCGAAAAGACAAATACCACCTCCTCCGGCAGCGGCAACTCCAACTCCGGCAAAACCTTGGCAAAGGATACTGTTGTAAACATGGACGGATACACCTTTACGATTATGTCGGTGTTTTTGCCAACCTCTCTCTCCAAAAATTCCACACTTTTTGAAGAACAGCTGTTTGAACGTATTGAGGAAGTACAGAAACAATACAACTGCAAGATTAAAATCATCAATACGCCGTATCCGGATTTAAATACCATTAAAAAGTACGTATTGGCAAACCGTAAATTCGCCGATATTTTAGAGCTGATCCCCCGCGATATGGTCGGTGCCGCGGAATTGGGATACATCACCCCCTGGGACGGTGTTTCTCCGATCAACACCAATGACTCCCGCTGGATCGAGCAAGGCGTTTCACTCGGCAACTACAACAACAAGCAATACGGTCTTTCTTTCTATCGTCCCCCGGAGGTTCGCCACTGTGTCGTGATGAACAAAACCTTGCTGAAAGCAAACGGAATCGACCCGAATACCATCTACGATGCCGTAAACAAGGGCACCTGGAATTTCGATATGCTCCGTACCTTAGCGGTAAAATGCACCAACAACAGCAAAAAGACCTACGGCATCATCGGATATCCGGATTACATGGCAAACGCCTTCATGGCAGCCAACAATGCCAAGCTGGTAACTCGTCAATCCAACGGAAAAGCAACCTTCACCGGTTCCTCCAATGCCGCAGTTACCGCAATGCAGTATCTATATGACTTAGTCAACACCAATAAATGCGTCTACACCGCCAACGCCTCCCTCGGAACCGAATCCGCATGGGATGTCGTATATCGCGGCTTTGACCCGATTAACGAATTTCTTAAAGGAAATTACGCCATTATGCTGCATGAATCCTGGACACTGAATCAGCAAATCAAATCCGGTGCGCAGAAAACCAATATGGAATACGGCATGGTTCCCTATCCGAAAGGACCCAATGCAACACAATACTGCAGCAGTGCTTCCAACGCAAGATTGTTCTGCCGCACCGCCTCTAACAAGGACTATCAAAAGAGCGCAATCATTTTCAACGCCTTGGCGCGGCCGTTAGATGACATTGTTGATTATTACGACGATATCCAGGCAGACTATTTCCAGAGCGGCGACACCAAAAGCTTGGAAATGTATAAACTGTTACTTGCCAACTCCACCTATGATATCGGAGAAGCGGTCAGCGAATTATCTAACGCCTTCAACCTGCAAACAGCAACCAGCGTTTATTTGCACAGCACCACTGTAAAAGCAGGATTGGAAGCGCTGAACGGTACTTATGACTCCGCAATCAACGCAATCTTCAATAAAAAATAGCAGGACAATATTCCTTTTCTCAATCATATAAAATAGGCTCTCGAGAGAGAGCCTATTTTGCAGCTCTCATATTTAACCGTTTTAAATTAAACTCAGCTTCTTTACCTGCCTAAGATTTGACAAATTCTTATTTTCGGGT
>CAZFQM010000136.1:0-4942 GCA_964520995.1 uncultured Oscillospiraceae bacterium | reverse complement strand
TCCATCGAGCGAACCTCTCTGTTTTTCTCGGAAAGAATATAGATTGTCTCCAGATACATTTCTCCGGATTCCTGTAAGTGCATATCGAAATCTCCCTTCGTTGAACCAATCATATTTTTATCATACACCGATTTGCGAAAAAAATCAAGGTAATCGATGGAAATCCCGCCTTGACATCAAAAAAGCAGCCGACAAAGTGCACAAATAATAAGTTAGTACGCACTAACTGCACTATAAAACTGCCGAAATATTTCTTTGGAAACAAGATTCCGAAAAAAACCTATTGACAAAAAGTGCGGGACAAAGTACTATATTAAATGGTTAGTACGCGCTAACTGTTTTTTAAGACCATTCAGTTAGCCGAAGCTAATTACATTTGTTCGATGAAAAGAGGAATAGATATGATGCCTTTAGCGCTCGCAAATGTCGGGGAGGAAAATACGATTAAAAAGATCGGCGGTTCTCCCGAGGTGAAAAAGCATCTGGAAAATCTCGGCTTTGTAGTCGGCGGAAGCGTAATGATTGTGACCACACTGCATGGCAATGTGATTGTCAACGTCAAGGAGGCCAGAGTGGCAATCAGTGAAGAAATGGCGCGAAAAATCATGGTATGATTTTCAAATATATCGCAGAGGAATATTTTTTGAGGAGGAACAGATATGAAAACTCTTAGACAGGCAAAAATCGGAGATACCGTTAAAATCGTGAAGCTCCACGGAGAGGGTGCGGTAAAACGCCGTATTATGGATATGGGCTTAACCAAAGGCGTTGATGTTTTTGTCCGCAAGGTGGCACCGCTCGGAGACCCTATTGAGATCACGGTTCGCGGCTATGAGCTATCTTTGAGAAAAGCTGACGCAGATATGATTGAAGTGGAATAGTAAGCTTTCGTTTTCGGGGGAAACCCCTATTTTTTCAGATCGCCGATTAGCGGCTGCTAATTACAGAAGGAGAGGAATTTGACATGGATTTGCGAATTGCACTTGCAGGTAATCCAAACAGTGGTAAAACAACATTATTTAATGCACTTACCGGTTCGAATCAGTTTGTGGGTAACTGGCCGGGTGTTACAGTTGAGAAAAAAGAAGGTAAGCTGAAAAAGCATAACGGTGTCACCATCACCGACCTTCCGGGTATCTATTCTCTTTCTCCCTACACCTTGGAGGAGGTTGTGGCACGGAACTATCTGATCAACGAGCGCCCCGATGCGATTTTGAACATCATAGACGGTACCAACCTGGAGAGAAACCTCTATCTGACTACCCAGCTTACCGAGCTGGGAATTCCGGTGGTTATTGCCATTAACATGATAGACGTGGTTCGGAAGAATGGGGATAAAATCAACACCGAGGAGCTTTCCCGCGAGCTTGGCTGTAAAATCGTGGAGATTTCGGCTTTAAAGGGAACCGGTATCACCGAAGCGGCAGAGGCTGCCATTGATGCTGCCAAAAACGGCAAGACGGTACCGATGCATACCTTCTCCGGTACGGTTGAACACGCTCTGGCACATATTGAGGAAGCGGCTGTTCACGGATTGCCCGAGGAACAGCAAAGATGGTATGCCGTTAAGATTTTCGAGCGTGACGATAAGGTGCTGAATCAGCTTCAGATTGATGCTTCTGTCATGGCTCACATCGAAGAGGATATCAAAGCGGTAGAGCAAGAGTTGGATGACGATGCGGAATCAATTATCACCAATGAACGCTACATCTACATTGCTTCGATTATTAAGGCTTGCTACAAAAAGAAAAATGCAGGCAAGCTGTCCTCGTCGGATAAAATCGATAAGGTTGTTACAAACCGCTGGCTCGGACTTCCGATTTTTGCGGTAGTGATGTTCCTTGTATACTATATTTCCATGGTGACCGTGGGTACTGCCGCAACCGATTGGGCAAATGACGGCTTATTCGGTGACGGCTGGCATTTGTTCGGTATCGGTACCTCCGCTTATGAGGAAGCAGAGGGAGAATACAGCGATGCGCTCAATGCAATCGGCGGTTTCGTTGAAATCGACCCCGAAGCGGAGGACTTTGATCCCGAGGCTGCTCTTGCGGAAATTTCCGCATTTCGTCCGGATAGCGAATCCACAACCGGCAAAATCGTTCTTGAGGACGAAGAAACGCTGGCACAAACCGAAATGACCGTTTACTATTCTGCTGTCCCCGACAGCGAAGCGGAAAACGAAGAAGTGCTTCAAATGTCCTATACCGATGCCGTGAAATACTTTACCGAAAAAGGCGCAGAGGGCTTTAACGCTCCCGACCCTGCCGATTACGGTGTTTGGGTTCCCGGTATTCCCGTTCTGGTCGGAAACGGCTTGGAGGCGGTCGGTGCCGCAGATTGGCTGTCCGGCTTGATTAACGACGGTATCGTTGCCGGTGTCGGCGCAGTGCTCGGCTTTGTTCCGCAGATGCTTGTTTTGTTCCTGCTTCTGGCTTTCCTGGAGGCTTGCGGATATATGTCCCGTATTGCTTTTGTGCTGGATCGTGTTTTCCGTAAATTCGGTCTTTCCGGAAAATCCTTTATTCCGATGTTGGTCGGTACCGGCTGCGGTATCCCCGGCATCATGGCTTCCAGAACGATTGAAAACGAACGTGACCGCCGTATGACGATCATGACTACCACCTTTATCCCCTGCGGTGCGAAGGTACCCTTTATTGCGATGATTGCCGGCGCTATTTTCGGCGGCTCGGCATGGGTTGCAACCTCCGCATATTTCATCGGTATGGCTGCGATTATTGTTTCCGGCATTATGCTGAAAAAGACCAAAATGTTTGCAGGAGAACCCGCTCCCTTTGTTATGGAGCTGCCGGCATACCACCTGCCGACCGTTGGTAACGTTTTACGCTCGATGTGGGAGCGCGGTTGGTCCTTTATTAAAAAGGCAGGCACCATCATTCTGCTTTCCACCATCCTTGTTTGGTTTACAACATACTTCGGCTTTACCGCAGACGGCTTCCGTATGCTTGCCGAGGAAGAGCTTGACCAATCCATTTTAGCGGCAATCGGCGGTGCGATTGCATGGATCTTTAAGCCCTTAGGCTGGGGAACCTGGGAAGCGGCAGTGGCTTCGATTACCGGCTTGGTGGCAAAAGAAAACATTGTCGGCACCATGGGAATCCTTTACGGTGCATCCGGAAATGTATATGCGACCCTTGCAGAGGTGTTCACCGGAGTAAGCGGCTATTCCTTCTTGGTATTCAACCTGCTTTGCGCGCCCTGCTTTGCGGCAATCGGTGCTATTAAGCGGGAAATGAACAATGCAAAATGGACCTGGTTTGCAATCGGTTATCAGTGCTTGTTTGCTTATTCCATTGCCTTGATGGTTAACCAATTCGGCGGTCTGTTCACCGGCAATATCAGCATCATCGGTCTTGTGTTTGCGGTAGCAATCCTTGCGGGGATGGTATATATGCTGTTCAAGCCCTATAAAGAGGCAACCAAGCTGACCTCGAATGTAAAAGTAAAATAAGCTTGTATTGGAAAGGAGTCGTTTCGGATGCTTGGATGGATTTCGGATAATATTGCCACGATTATAATAAGCCTTGTGCTTATTGCGATTGTACTCGCTGTTGTCATCTGCATGATAAGAAACAAGAAAAAAGGAAAATCCTCTTGTGGCTGCAATTGCGGATGCTGTCCCATGGATGGCTCCTGCCATAAGGATTGAGCTTGGGGGGAGATGCGGATCGTCTTCTGCATCTCCCTTGCTTTTTGAAAATGAGTTAGTTTAGACTAACTAAAAAATAAAAGGAGATTGTGAATGAGCGTTGTAATCATCGGAGGAAATGAATGTATGGTTCGCAGGTATACCGATTTGTGCCGTGAATATCGTTGTACGGCAAAGGTTTATCCGAAAATGGGTAACGGAATACGAAATCTCGGCAGCCCCGACCTTATGATTCTGTTCACCAATACCATTTCGCATAAAATGGTACGCTGTGCATTGAGCGAAGCGAAGGAAACAACAACCGTTGCTCGCTGTCACAGCAGCTCGATGTCGGCATTGAAGGGAATATTGGAGGAGCACGCGGGAGGTGCCTCATGTCGGAGGAGCTGATGGTTCGTTATTGCTCGCCCACGCTGGCGGGAATCAAAACAGGAAGCCTGTTTGCCTGCCGAATCGCCTCGGAGGAGGAAATGAACGACCGTATACGAGCTTTTAATCAAAGTCTTGCTTCCAAGGGCTTGCGTGTCTGGCCCATGCAAGTTCGGAAGCAGCGTGCATTGATTTACGTATACCGTCCCAAAAAATTGCGCAAGGATTTTGCGGACCCGTCTCTTCAAATGCTTCTTCGGGAATGCGGATATCCGGCATATCATCCGGAGCGATGCCTGGTGCGGCTTATTCAAAAGCTGCAAAGCAATGCGGATTTTCCGCATGAGATAGGCTTGTTTCTCGGCTATCCGCCGGAGGATGTGCGCGGTTTTATCGAGCATCGTACCGTTGAGTACAAGGGAGTCGGCTTTTGGAAGGTGTATGGAGACCCTGAGGATGCCGAAAAACTGTTTGCTAAATATCGAAAATGCACCGATGTTTACTGTACGCAATGGAAAAAGGGGAAATCTATAGAAAAACTGACCGTCATCGGATAAATGTTTTGCCACAAACGATATTGTTGTCGGCTTCCGTACAATTGCTCTTATCGTAAACAGCTTGGCGCTTTGTTCTGCACAGCCATATTACAGGGATGAACGCAGTCTATATACACATAAAATAAAATCATTTTTGTAGAAAATGCGACATTTTGCCAAGAAACTCTTGACTGAACAATTAGAATGCAGTATAATTCAATTGAATGATTAATTTTGATAAGAGTGGAGGCAGTAGTGTGGGCGAAGCGAAGTCAAAGACGCATATTGAAAAGAAAATTGATATTATGGAAAAATGCTTTGATTGCTATGCGGAAAACGGATTTGCCAGTGTCGGAATCAAAGCTTT
>CAZFQM010000135.1:0-4942 GCA_964520995.1 uncultured Oscillospiraceae bacterium | reverse complement strand
GGCACGGTTTATTCTGATGAATCTTTCGGAGGAAACCGACAAGGCGGAGCTTCCCGACGAGCTGTTGGTCGAGGATAAGTGGGTGCTTTCCAAGTATAACAATCTGATTCGTGAGGTAACTGCCAATCTCGAAAAATTTGAGCTTGGTATTGCGGTGCAGAAGCTGTACGACTTTATCTGGGATATCCTTTGCGACTGGTATATCGAGCTTGCCAAGACCCGCTTGAATGCCGGCGGAGAGGCTTCACTCAATGCACAAAAGGTACTTGTTTATGTCATGACCAATACCCTAAAGCTGTTGCATCCGTTTATGCCGTTTATTACCGAGGAAATTTGGCAGGCACTGCCTCATGACGGGGACAGCATTATGGTTGCGAAATACCCGGAATATGATGCGGCACTCTCCTTTGAAAAGGAAGAGGCGGATTTTGAACGGGTTATGGAGGCAATCCGTACCATTCGAAATGCGCGTGCAGAAAAGAATATTCCGCCGAGCAAAAAAGCGACGGTTTATATCGAAACGCCGTTTGAAGAAGTATTTACCAATGCGGCGCCCTTCTTTGCACGTTTGGCAAGTGCTTCCGAGCTGATTGTCGGTAAGGACTTTGAGTTGGGAAACACCATGCAGCTGGTGACCGATTGTGCCCGCATTTTCATCCCGATGGGCGATTTAATCGACATCGAAAAGGAGCTGGAGCGGCTGAACAAGGAAAAAGCTTCCTGCGAAAAGGATATTCAATTCTTAAACGGCAAGTTGTCCAATGAAAAGTTTGTTTCCAAAGCGCCCGAGGCGGTTGTTGCGCAGGAAAAGGAAAAGCTTGCGAAAGCAAACGAGCGGCTGGCGAAAATACTGCAAAGTATACAGGACTTGGGATAAATTCCATCCTTTATAATCGTAAAATCTGCTTTGTGATACAAAGCAGATTTTGATTTTATTACAGAAAGAGGCGTTACATTGACCTACGAGGAAGCGGAAAAATATATTCATTCTCTTTCAAGATTCAGCTCTTATCCCGGCTTGGACAGAATGCGTCACTTGCTGGAAAAGCTCGGCAATCCGCAAAAGAGGCTGCGCTTTGTTCATGTTGCCGGTACCAACGGAAAAGGCTCGGTGACGGTGCTGTCCGCCGCTGTTCTGCAATGGGCGGGATATCGAGTCGGCTTGTACATCTCTCCCTACGTAACCGAATTTCGCGAGCGGTTTCAAATCAATGGCGAAATGATACCCAAAGAGGATTTTGCGCGTTTGACAGAGAAAATCCGTCCTTATGCGGAGCAGATGAAAGCAGACGGAGACGGTATCAATGAGTTTGAATGCAATACGGCATTGGCGTTTTTATATTTTGCCGAGCAAAAATGCGACATTGTCTGTCTGGAGGTCGGATTGGGCGGCAGATATGATGCAACCAACGTAGTCGATACCGTGTTGGTTTCGGCGATTACTTCGATTTCCCTTGATCACACGAAGGTTTTAGGGAATACCGTGGCGCAGATTGCGGCGGAAAAGGCGGGAATTATCAAATCGGCTGTTCCGGTTGTCACCTATCCGAAGCAGGATCCCATGGCGCTTGCCGTCCTGATGGAGGAATGCGCAAAGAAAAACAGCTCACTTATCATGCCGAATATTGGCGGCGTGCATATCGACGAAGTCGGTATCAACGGCTCCGACTTCAGATACGGAGATCGGCATTATCATCTGCGTTTGGCGGGAGAGCATCAGATTTACAACTGCCTGATGGTGCTTGAGGTTGTTCGCGTTTTGGTACAAAGGGGATATTCGGTGTCGCAGGAGGCTGTCGTGGAAGGAATCGGTCAAGCGGAATTTCCCGCCAGATTTGAAATACTTTCGACCCACCCCTTGATTCTGCTTGACGGTGCTCATAATTGTAACGGAATGACAGCATTGGCAGAGGCGGTGCGGCGGCTGAATTGCTTCCCGACGATTGCCTTGGTCGGAATGCTGGCGGACAAGGATTATGACAAAGCGGTTGCACAGATTGCACCTTTATGCAAAAAAATACATACCGTTCCGATTGACAATCCGCGTAGCTTGCGTGCAGAAGAGCTGATGGTGAGCATACAGCCCTATTGCAGGGAAGTAACGGCGTTTTCGAGCGCCCGAGCGGGCTTACAAGCTGCTTTGGAGCAGCTTGGTGAGGAGGATAGCTTGCTGATTTGCGGCTCCCTGTATTTGGCATCGGAGATGCGCTCGGCTGTGAAAGAGCACTTGTCAAAAAAATAAAATGATGCAATGACAAATTGCGACAATATTTTCAGATTGAATCCTATATCATATGATATAGGATTTTTTATTGGAAAGCTTGTCGGCGAAAGCATATTGTATTTTTTCGACCATGAATAGAAAATCCTTTTTCGGTTCATAATAATAGGAATGAAATCGACGGAAGCTCTTTGCTTTCGACCATTCTCGAGGAATTTTATCAGAAAGGAAGTTATCAAATGTCGGTCAGAATAGAAAATCAAGATGGCAGTATTACCGCTTATATCGCGGGAGATATCGATCATCACTCTGCTAAGGAAATGCGTGAGACAATTGATTTTTCGCTGGAAAGCTCGTTGCCCGAAAGCTTAATCCTGGATTTTAAGGATGTTACTTTTATGGACAGCAGCGGAATCGGCTTGGTGATGGGACGGTACAAATTGATGCAATCACTGAAAGGGGAGCTTCGGATTCGAAATGTGTCCGACCATATGAAGAAGGTCATGCGACTTGCGGGCTTGGACAAGCTGGCGACCTTTGATAAATAAACTGCAGGAAAGGAACAAGATAAAGATGAATACAGTAAATGAAATGAAGCTGAGCTTTCTGAGCCATTCGAACAATGAAAGCTTTGCAAGAGTGGCGGTAGCGGCTTTTTTTGCGCAGCTGGATCCTACCGTAGATGAAATCACCGACATTAAAACGGCGGTGTCGGAAGCGGTCACCAACAGCATTGTGCATGGATATCGGGAAAAAATCGGAACGATCTACATACAAGCGAAAATCCTGGAGGATCGAACGGTTTCGGTGCGAATCAGAGATAACGGCTGTGGAATCGAAGATATCAAGCAGGCGATGGAGCCGATGTTTACCACCTGTCAAAACGGAGAACGCGCGGGACTCGGCTTTGCGGTAATGCAAAGCTTTATGGACCGTGTCAAAGTCTATTCTACGCCCGGAAAAGGAACTACGGTGGTACTGAAAAAGAAAATGAATGCAAGGACAAAATCCGCTTTTTAGCAAGGAATTTGTCCGAACAACAGAAAGGAATATCCGTTCTCCGATGACGATAACAAAGGCTGAAAAAGAAATATTTGTGAAAAACAATTTGGGCTTGGTACATTCCTGCGCGCATCGCTTTAAGGGGCGCGGCATTGAGTACGACGACCTGTTCGGAGCGGGCAGCGTCGGCTTGGTAAAAGCGATTGAAGCTTTCGATGAAAACCGCGGTGTGAAGTTTTCGACCTATGCCGTTCCGGTGATATTGGGTGAAATGCGGCGGTTGTTTCGGGACGGCGGAGCGGTTAAGGTAAGCCGAAGCTTAAAGGAGCTGTCGCTAAAGGCAGTACGTCAGCGAGAGCTTTTTATGGCAGAGCATTTTCGGGAGCCGACCGTTCGGGAGTTGGCGGTTTTGCTGGAGGAGGATGCGGAGCTGATTGTGGAAGCGCTGGGCGTCAGCCAGCCGCCGATGTCATTGACCGAAGAAGAGGAGGACGGCGGCGGGCAGCTTGATGTGAAGGTAGCTGCCCCTGAGGAGGAAGTATCGGATAAAATCGCCCTGCGGGAGGTAATTGAATGCTTGGAGGAGCATGACAGGCAGCTGATAAAATTACGCTATTTCGGAAACAAAACTCAAGTGGAGACCGCCGACCTCTTGGGGATGACACAGGTTCAGGTCTCACGCAGAGAGAAAAAAATACTGCTGCTTTTGCGGGAAAAATTAACCGTTTGATACAATTACTTGAAGAAAAAATGGCTTTGTTTTATTAAACACCTTGTGTTTTTGACGTGTTTGTTAAAAAAATATGGTCGCTTTATGTGTTTTGTTACAAAATGACAAATTTATATTGACATTTAAAAAAAGATGATGTATACTAAAGAAAATTGTAAAGAGAGTTGGCTTTTTTGCGGTATGCCGGAACAGTTTTCCCTAAATGATTTTCTTTCTTATGATGACCGTCAGCTGTTGCAGGCTGCGCAAGGTGGTAATGAGACCGCTTTGGCTGTGCTGATATCACGCTATATGGGATTGGTTAAGAAAAAGGCAAAGGGATACAGTATCTGTGCGTATGAGCAGGAGGATGTGATTCAAGAGGGCTTGATCGGCTTGATGAACGCAATTTCTTTCTATGATACCGACTCGGAGTACAGCTTTTACACTTTTGCAAACACTTGCATTGATAATCGTATTCGAAAAGCGTTGCAGTACACCAATACCAATAAGTTCAAATCATTGGATCGCGCCGTGTCGATTGAACATTTGGACGGCGATGAGGTTTACCATGCACAATCGGCAACACCGGAGGATATCGTAATCGCCCGCGAAAAGCTGGATGCGGTTAAAGCGGGTGTTGACACACTTTTGTCTGATCTGGAAAAAGAAGTTTTGTTTCTGTATCTTGATGGTAATGATTACAAGCAAATTTCCAAAAAACTCTGTACCACCGCTAAAGCAGTAGACAACGCACTCCAACGCGTAAGACGAAAGCTGAAAAATGTATGATATTATCATAATATATATGCCCATATAGCTTAAGTCAGAGCGTTGATTTTTCAAAGGTGTCGGTTCATATCCGTCTTGGGTAAAAAAATATTATTTCTTTAGCGAGGTATCAGTATTATGTTTGAAGACAAAACCCTAACTTGTAAAGAGTGTGGCGCTGAGTTCGTATTCACTGCCGGTGAACAGGAATTCTATGCAGAAAAAGGCTTTGTCAATGA
>CAZFQM010000134.1:0-4961 GCA_964520995.1 uncultured Oscillospiraceae bacterium | reverse complement strand
TGGAGGAGGAGTTTAAAAGCGCGGTAAGCCGTTTTGAGCAAAGCGGGGTCGATTGTATCGTCACTTGGCACGCCGCCTATTCTCCCTCATTGGAATCGGTAGAGGTGCTTGCGAACACCTCTTTGCCGATTGTGGTGCTGGACACCACCGAAACCTATGATTTCAGCCCCGCGCAGAGTGCCGACGAAATCAATTATTGCCACGGTATTCACGGTGTTATGGACCTTTGCAATATGCTGGCACGCCGTCAAAAGCCCTATGCGATTGCGGCGGGGCACTATCCTACTTCGGATGTGTTGGAGCGTGCGATCGGATATATTCGGGCGGCAGTGGCGGCAAAATCGGTTTCCGGCTCTGCTGTCGGTCAAATCGGGCAATCCTTCCCGGGTATGGGTGACTTCCTCATTTCGGACGAGGAGCTGCGAGACCGCTTCGGCGTTCGAGTTGTTCGTCCCTCGGCGGAGGAAATAGAAGCGTTCAAGGAAGAGGTGACCGAGTCGGAAATACAAGACGAGATGGCAGAGAATAAGGCAGATGCCGTTTGTCTCAACGACTTTTCGGAGGACATCCACCGCTTGACGGCGAAGAACTGCCTTGCGGTGCGCCGTTGGCTGGAAAAGCACCGATTGGATGCTTTTTCGATTGATTTCATGGACATTTCCCCTGCAGTCGGCTTGGATTGTATGCCTTTTATCGAGGCGTGTAAGGCGATGGCGAGGGGAATCGGCTATGCGGGAGAGGGGGATATCCTCACTGCCGTCATGACGGGAGCCTTGCTCAAGGGCTTCGGTGCGGCGACCTTCGTGGAAATCTTCTGTCCCGATTGGAAGAACAATACCCTCTTTCTCAGCCATATGGGTGAATTAAACTTCGCTTTGACGAAAGCGGAAAAAAGCATCAAGGAAGTGGAGTTCATATACGGCGATGCGGAAAATCCGATTGTAAAATATGCTTGCCTGAAAAAAGGCTCTGCTGTTTTCCTAAATCTGTTCCGCGGAAAGGACGGCTATAAGCTGTTGATTGCTCCCGTTACAATGGAAGAGCCGGGTGAAACGGATTGCTTTACAAGCAGTATGCGCGGCTGGATGCGTCCGAATATGCCGATTGCCGACTTCCTTGAGAAAATCAGCATAGCGGGCGCTACGCACCACAGTATGCTGGTATATGATGCCAAGCCGGAGCAGCTTGCTTTCTTCGGTCGGTTGTTGGGCTTAGAGGTTATTGCATTATAATTTTCGCGGCTTTCCTTTTGCGACAAAAGGAGCAAAAACGGCTCCGTAAGCAGTGAACGTTTACGAAGCCGTTTTTTGCCCGAGCGGGAGAAAAGGGATTTTTTGCGGGAAAGAGGATAAATATGCTTACTGTTTTGTTGATTCTGGGTACGATAGGATTGTATTCTTTCAGTACGCTCACTATGAAGGCGTATCAGCTTTCTGCCGGTCAGGAGAAGCTTTCGGTTTCTTTTTTAAATTTTGTATATTCCGGAGCGGTCTTTCTCGCTTTTATTGCGGCGAAAGGGTTTCGTCTGCATTATACCGATATTACGATGCTGCTGGCGGTTGCGTTCGGAGTAGGCTTGATGGTCTATAACTCCATCAAGGTGAAAGCGGCAAGCTGCGGACCGATGTCAATTCTATCGATGTCTTATGTCATCGGCGGCGTGACCATTCCCTCGCTGTACGGCTTGATTTTTTTGAAAGAGCCGATCATCCTGCATAAAATCGTCGGTATCTTCATGGTTTTCCTCTCTTTCCTGCCGTTACTGTTGAAATCCCGGAAACAGATGGTGTTTCAGCCGAAGTTTTTTCCCTTGTGTTTTCTGCTGTTGGCGCTCAACGGCGTGCTGATGACAATGTATAAAATTGCACAGCTGCATTCCGACCCACAGTATTCGATGGATTTTGTAACACTTTATTTTTTCTTTGCTTTTCTGGCGGCGGCTTGCTTGCTGGCAAAAAATTTGCATCTGCCGAATGCGGAGACGTTGCAAAGGGTAATCAAATTGCGGAATGTGGGCTGGGCGATTGCGGCAGGCTTGCTCAACGGACTCGCCTCGGTGCTAAACTATATGCTTTCCTTTCGTATTCCCGCCTCGGTACAGTTCCCACTGACACAATCGAGTATGCTGGTTGTGGTTACGGTGATGTCCCTGATTCTCTATCGGGAAAAGCCGGACAAAGCAACGGTGCTGAGCCTGCTGATTTCCATGGTATCAATTGTTCTGCTGTCGGTGTAGGAAGCGGTGTGAGGAGAGCGGCTTATTTTCCGCTGTCACCGTAGTTGGAAAGCGCACGGGCAGAGGGGTCATTTACGTTACAGCCCGCCCAAGCTCGGTTCGGCATCCAAAAATCGACAATCATCTCCGCCTGACCGGGATAATACCGTTCGAATATCTCTCGATAGAGCAAGGATTCCTTGGTAAACGGAGTGGCGTGCGGATATTTTCTGCTTTTTTCGCTCAGCTCCTTGTCCGAATATTGCCGCTCGGCATATTCTTTCAGAATATCCACCATGGAATGCCCCACTGCATCGGAGAACGCCGCCTTTTCGCGCCACAGAATCTCATCGGGAAGATAGCCTAAGCCTTCAAAGGCGTGACGGAGCAGATATTTTCCCTTGCCGTATTTGTTTCGCTTCATCTCGGGGTCAAGAGACATCACATATTTGACAAAGGAAAGATCGCCGAACGGTACCCTCGCCTCCAGAGAATTGACCGAAATGCAGCGGTCGGCACGGAGCACATCATACATATGAAGCTCTCTGAGCCGTTTTTCCGCTTCCGCTTGAAAGGCGGCGGCAGAGGGCGCAAAATCGGTGTATTTATAGCCGAACAGCTCGTCGGAGATTTCTCCGGTCAGCAGGACGCGAATGTCAGTCTGTCGGTGGATTGCCTTGCAAATCAGATACATTCCCATGCTTGCGCGAACGGTGGTGATGTCATAGCTGCCGAGTATTTTGATAAGCTCCTCTAAAGTGGCGGTCACGTCGTGCGGCGTCATGTAAATTTCGGTGTGATCGCTGCCGATGTACTCTGCCACCTGCCTTGCGTATTTTAGGTCGATTGCATCCTCACTCATACCGATTGCAAAGGTTTTGAGCGGCTTCTCGACTTTTTTGGCGGCAATGGCACATACCAGAGAGGAATCTAACCCTCCCGAAAGCAGAAATCCCACCTTGGCATCGGCAACAAGCCGCTTCTCCACCCCGATAATCAGCTTTTCGCGAATCTGTCTGCAAGCGGTTTCAAGGTCATCCCGACAGACTATGTCCACCCGTGCGATATCACAGTAGCAGGTAAATTTTCCGTTCTTGTAAAAATGACCGGGCGGAAAGGGCAGGATGTGCCGACAAAGCCCCACCAGACATTTCGGCTCGCTTGCAAATAGGATGACCCCCTTGTCGTCATAGCCGTAATAAAGCGGGCGAATACCGATGGGGTCCCGTGCGGCGATGTATTCTCCTTTTTCGCCGTCATAAAGAATGACGGCAAATTCGGCATCCAGCAGGGAAAACATCTTTGTATTATATTCACGGTATAACGGTAACAATATTTCACAATCGCTGTCACTTTCGAAGTGATAGCCTTTTTTCTCCAGTGCGGTTTTTTGCTTTTCAAAGCCGTAGATTTCCCCATTGCAGACGACATAGCTTCCGTCCAATGCAAAGGGCTGCATCCCCGTGGGGGAAAGCCCCATGATTGCAAGCCGATGAAAGCCGAGCAGCCCCTTGCCGGTATCAATGATACGGCTGTCGTCGGGACCGCGCGACAAGGTACGGGCAAAGCCTTTTTGAAAGGCAGCAAAATCGGCACTGCTGTCGCAGTAGCCCATAATCGAGCACATAAAAGTACCTCCGTTAGCAGTAGTGATTTCGGCATTCCGCAGTGTGATTGCCTTTGCTTTTTCGATCTGTCAATCCCATGTGGTGGTATTTCGAGCAAATTCGGTTGTGCCTTTCTCCTCACGGGACAGAAAGGCTTTCTCATAGCGGGAGTCTGTCTGCTCGATTGTCGGTAAGGCATTGGGGGTCAGCTCCTTGAAGTCAACGCCGACCGCTGAAAATGTTTCCCTGCTTTTCATCATAAAAGCCTCCTCGAATCTTTCTTTTTCGAATTGGAGCAAAAACAAAAAGGTGTCTTTCATGCTTTTTGACATGAAAGACACCTTTGCCTTTGCCAGTTTTCTTTTATTATACGATACCCTGTGCGTTCATGGCGTCGACGACCTTCTCAAAGCCCGCAATGTTGGCGCCTACCACAAAATTGTCGGTAAAGCCGTATTTCTTTGCGGCGTTGTCGATGTTGTGATAGAGGTCTGTCATGATTCCCTTGAGCTTGTTGTCCACCTTTTCAAAGGACCAGCTGAGCCGCTCGCTGTTCTGCGCCATTTCCAATGCGGAGGTAGCAACGCCGCCGGCGTTTGCCGCTTTTCCGGGGAGAAAGTAGATTCCCTGTGCCAGTAAATAATCGGTAGCCTCTGCCGTTGTGGGCATATTGGCTCCCTCGGCGACCGCGATGACACCGTTTGCAACAAGTGTCTTGGCATCCTCGAGTGAAAGCTCATTTTGGGTTGCGCAGGGCAGTGCGATGTCGCTTTTTACACTCCATACGCCTTTGCCATCATGATATTCGGCATTCGGGCGATAGCTTTTGTATTCGGTCAGCCGCTGTCTCTTGACCTCTTTAATCTCCTTGAGCGCCGCCACGTCGATGCCGTCGGGGTCATAGACCCAGCCGTTTGAATCGGAGCAGGTGACCGCCTTTGCGCCGAGCTGCTCTGCTTTTTCGATAGCGTAGATTGCAACATTTCCGGAGCCGGAAACCGTAACGGTTTTCCCCGCAATTTCTTCGCCGTGGCATTTCAGCATTTCCTCCACGATATAGAGCAAGCCGTAACCGGTCGCTTCGGTTCTCGCAAGCCAACCGCCGAAGTAGAGCCCCTTTCCGGTCAGCACGCCCTCGA
>CAZFQM010000133.1:0-4990 GCA_964520995.1 uncultured Oscillospiraceae bacterium | reverse complement strand
CACAACCGAGCTGAGTCCGCGAATCTCGCCGGTAGGCGAAACCGCCTTCAGAGCACGCTCCACGTTGACCAGAAATACTTTTTTCTTTGCTTCCCGTCTGACCAGCGCAATTTTATCAATGGTCAAGCGATTCGAAGAGCGTATCGGCACCAAACCGTCCGGGGTAACAATGACCACGCGGGAAAACAATTCGGGCGGCAACGGCTCGGAAGCAAACTTTACCGAGGAATCCTCAAACCGCAGATATAACAGCCCTTCTACCTTTGCCAGCGGATATTTTTTTATCAGCTCTGCCAGGTCTCGATCCTTTAAATCCAGCTCCGAGTTAATGATTTAGGTTACCATTTCACCCGCACCGGCATGATGAATTGAAGTCACCTTTCCGTTTTGGTCGATCAGCGCCGCATCGGTAGAACCGCCGCCGAGATCTACAATTGCAAGCGGCGTATCCGCTCCCGGTGTGGTCAAGGCACCTTTCAGCGCCATTTCCGCCTCTTTCCCGGCAACTCTGACCGCAATTCCGGTCGAGTCGGAGATTCCTTTCGCAATCGCTTCCATCGGAAGCTTCATCGTTTTTACCATCGCCGCCAGCATAACGACATTTTCCATCGCGGATTCATTTGCGATTGCTCCCGCTACCTCAACCGAAGAAAAAGTATCTGCCGAAAGCAAATCCACAATATGAAGCTTTTCGACATCCTCGTTACACAGCTCAGCCATGGTCTGCTTAATCCTGCTGATCAAGCCACCTGCGTTTGTCCCCGATTCTCCGATAACATCGACAATCTCTCCGACCTCGGAGACCGCCTTCATGATTGCCTCCGCGCCGCTGTTAACCTCAATGGTTATCGTTTTCTTGGAGCCGATGATCTTAATACTGCCCGCAGGAATTTTCTTGGTCTCAACCGAAGCTCCCTCTGCGTGAATCACAACGCCGGAACGACATCCGGTCAAGCTTCGCGCAACCGGAATGGCATTCCTCGTCTCATCCGGCGTTAAGCCGAACAAGCCTGCAATTCCGTAAGGGTTGGAAAGCGTTTTGATGCTTTCACCGTTATTTGCGACCTCTACAGCCGCCTTAACTCCCAGCTGAACCTTATCAATTCCCGAAACCTCATCGACAATCGGGATAACCTGCTTCAATCGGTTTGCAATCAATACGCCGTCATCGCTTTGAACAATAGCGGCTACAATATGAATCCCCCGTTCCATGGCTTCATTAAGCAATTTTGCAGACAAATAATAGGGATATTGCTTGTCGATCACCGCAATCACTTCATCGTCCCGCGGTCTCAAATCGTTGATTGCCACCGTCGTTCCGACCGCTAAGCCGACTCCACCCGGTGTATCCGGATTGTGACCGATCATCGCAGAACCGATTACCGTTGTTTCGCTGATGGTATCCATTGATAAATCGCTGATGACAGGTGCTGCCTGATTGATATGAATTTGGCTGATCTGCCGATAATTCAAATTCGCCTCGGCCAATGCGATATCCAAAGCAGTGATACAACCCTTGATATTGTCGGTGGTGCCCTTTACACCGGTGGTCGGCGTCATTCCGGACGAAATATACCGAAACGTATGAGCACAGCGCCGAATCAAAACAGCCTCTGTTGTAGAGTTACCGATATCGATTCCCACTACATAACAGCATCCGTTTAAATCATTATCCATACTTTGTATATCCTCACCACCTTAACTCATCGATTCATACTGTTTTTACTTTAACAAAATTCCGCGCTTTTCATACACAGCGCAAGCCTCACTGACAAGCTGAGACAGCAAGGGTGCGTGGTATTGATCGCGCAGTTGCTCCGCCATTTTGGTGAGCTGCTCTTTGGTTGCACGATTCGGACGAAGCATATCATACATTTTGATGACAACATCATCCTCAATCGCCGTCATTTCGGCGGCACGGCGCAGATTCTCCGCAATTTGCTTTTTCCCTGCGCTTTCGGCAATATCCGCCTGATTTTGCAACATTTGCGCCGAAATTCGGACATCCTCTATCGAAACATTTCCTCGGCTGACAGCATCTAACGAAATTTCATCCATGCTCTTGCCGGTCGGCGTTTTAATAATATCACTGTGCTTCTCCATCAGCGGGTAATCCGCTACGGTATATTTACCGTCGGCAGATGCTTTTTTCGGTGCGGTTGACTCGGTATCCGCCTTAGACACCGCTTGTACCGCCTCGGAAGCCGCTGCTTTCGGAGCTACCGCTTCGGGCTGTGCCTTTACAGCCGCCTTTGTAGGCTCGGAGACCGCCGGAGCAGAAGATTCTCCCTTTAAATCTGCCGCGATTTTCGCTACCAAAGAATCAATTAAATAATCTTGCATCGGTTCTCCTCCCTCCGTGTTATTCCATCGTTAACCAACTTACTGCCATTCCACATTTAATTCAATCGGAGGATTGCCGGTTATAACGTGCTCGGTTTCTTTAATATGAAGAATTGCCGCCTTCGCTTGAAATTTCGGTCTGGTCATACAATCGTTGATTGTTTCAATCGGAACGGGAGATTGACCCTTGGCATATCTTGCCGCATTTTTTCCGATCTTTCGGTAAAGCTCTAAGGTGAGAACCGGAGCCTGCGGAAACAGCTCCAAGTTGGTAAGCGGAAACAAATCCTTTTGATGGATGACCGCTGTTCCCTTGGATTGCAATCCGACACCGATTCCGGAGCCGCTCAGCTTTGCCGCTCGCAATGCAACAAAAGCCACATCGGAGGTTTCCACCACTCGGATAAAACGCACCTTCATGCCCTCCTCCTCTATACCGGCGGCAACCTCACGCAGTACATCGCTGTGCGACAAACCGCGAATCGTTTGATGCTGGTATTCACCGAAGGCAGGAGCTAAGCCGATAACCACCTCATCCGGATATGTTCCCTCTTGCGCGGGACCGGCTTCGGTGATCGTCATATTACCGGTATGAAAGACAGAAGAATTCGATTCGGGAGCGGCGGGCTGCTCCATTTGAGACATAGCCGCTACCACTCTTTGGGTAATTTCTTGGATAAGCTTTTCATCAATGTTCATCTGTTTTTCACCTCCGTTATGAAATGCTGTCAGGGTCTAATGCCTGAGGAATATTCTTAACCTTTTCCCATTCTTCCCCGTCTAAGCGATAGCCTGTACCGGGGCCGGCATAGGTATTCGGATCGTTAACGGAGCTGTGTACATGAAAATCAGCATCCAGCACCGCAGCTGTATGGAGATAATCTCCCGAAACACGTTGCTTCAGCATCTCCAACACAGAAACAGCTACATCATTGCACTCGGTGCCGATCAACGCTTTTACGATATCCACACCGTTAATTTCGCCGTCCTGGATCCGCTTTGCAGCCTTGAGATCCTCGTTAACATCACGTTTGATTTCAATGTCCTTGCTGCCGTGCGCCAAGACACATTGTTGTACCTCTTCGTCACTGATTTCAGCAAAGCCCAATTCTTTAAAGATAATCTGCATGGCGCGTGCCGCTTTGGTTCTGACCTTAATAACATCCTCCTCGCTGACCGGACGCAGACCACCGTCTACCTTCAAGTCACGCTGCAAAATATTATAATCGTCAAAATCCTCTGCATCAAAGTTCGAGCCTGCAAACATATTATCATAGTTCGGCGTGGAGCTGTATCCCGAGAAGATGAAATCCGTTCCCGGTAACATCTGCATCAGCATTCTTGCGGTTCTTCTGATGTCGGAATGTGAGAACGTCTGATCGTTACTGGAAGCACATTCCAAGCCGAGCATTGCAGCCAAAACATTCTCTGCAAGCACCGCGCGAATTCCGGAGGGTACCGAGCCTACCACACCGATACAGCTGACAGAGCCATTCTGCGTACCTTGAACGCCGCCGCCCTTGATTACCAAAAGGCATCTGGCCTCCAAATACAGCATGGATTTCTTTTCTGCGTTTCCCATCAAGGCTTCCGAACCGGTTCCCGAGGTACAACGCATTTTCATTCCCCGCGAAGCATATGCCGCGGCCAAAAAGGTCTTGGAATAAGGCGTATCATCGCCGTCGATAAACACCTTTTCCGTGCCGTATACCGAAATAGTTTCGGCATAAGTCGTAATTCCCAGCATCCCCAGCTTCAGCTCGGTTGCTTCTTCTACCGCGCATTGCGAAAGAACACCGGGACGACCACACTGCGAGCCTATCAGCAAGCCGACACCGCACAGCGGTGCATATCGGGCAACACCGACGGTCGTTTCCATTTCATCGAAACCACGCAACGCAGCTTCGGCGGCATCACACGCAACCTGAATGGGATTATCGTTCAAATTGGTTACATGGCATTGATTAGACGGGAAAGCACGCTCCCGCACCTTCTGCATTGTCATCATCAATTCCACAACATTCATGTGGTGCATTACTTCACAAAGCTTGGCGGGAGTCAGTCCGCCTGCCAATTTTGTAATTTCCGCTTTTCTGACATGAATATCCACCAGCATTTTGGCGATCTCCACCGAATCCATACTCATGGCTTTCTCTGCCACAGTGATGTTTATTGCATGGTCTGCAATAAACGTATCAATAAAGTCGAAGTCTTCCCTTTTTTTGGAGTCCATTTCAACAATAACGCCGTTTTCAATCTTTAAGGACGGCTTTGGGTCATACGGAGAATCCATTGCAATCAATCCGTATTCCGGCCACTCCTTAATGAAACCGTCAAGGTTTACGGGACGCTTGGAAAGTGCTTCAAACCGTTTACTTTGCGGCATATCAAGTCACCTGTACCTTTTATTTTTTTAATTCAGCCATCACCTTGCGAGTAATTGCTTCCACTAAATCGTTAACATCTTCCTTGCCGCAGTTGCATTCCTTTTTGGCTTCATTTTCATATCCCGCAGGAACATCGGGAATCACAGCGGCATGGCTTAATTTTTGTGTTCCGTCCGGATTGGCGGAGTTGGTGGGAACAGAATCACCCGGCAAAACTTCACATTGCGGGCATCCCGGATGCTTACCGTGAGCGCCGAATT
>CAZFQM010000132.1:0-5013 GCA_964520995.1 uncultured Oscillospiraceae bacterium | reverse complement strand
TATTTGAGGGAACAGATGATTTTAAAAAAAGGGGGGTGATGAATCTGTCAAGAAACAGAAGGAATGTTTGAAATTCCGAACTTATTGTTGTGATTTTTTTGATTGTGTGCTATACTTATTATGTTGTATTATGGCAAAAACACCTATTATGCGGAGGTTGAAACAATGGCTATCTCTTATAAAAAGCTTTGGCATCTGTTACTGGATAGAGATATGATGAAAAAAGACTTGCAGGCCGCTGCGGGTCTGACTCACTATACAATGAACAAATTAAGTCGAGACGAAAACGTCACCACAGAAACATTACGCAAAATTTGTACCGCTCTTCATTGCGGATTTGATGACATCATGGAAATTGTGGAAAAGAAAGAAGAGGACTAAACCGATGTATTGTTTTGCAGATTTATTTTGCGGCTGCGGAGGAATGTCACTCGGCTTGGTAAACGCCGGCTTCAAGGACGTCATTGCCGCTGATTTTTGGGATGTCGCAATGAAAAACTACCTTTCCTACCACAAGCTCTCTTCCACGACATTTTTTCAAACAAATATGTTTCATGAAGAAGAACGTGCGGAATTGACCGCCGCAATCAAAAACGCAAGGATTGATTTATTGGCAGGCGGCCCGCCTTGTCAGGGCTTTAGCACCTTGGGCAAGCGCGAAGAAAAAGACACCCGAAACACCCTTGTGGAAGCGTATTTGCAGCTTGCTGTGACCGTGAAGCCGAAGATGCTGCTCATGGAAAATGTTCCCGCTATTCAGAGCATGAAGCATACAAGCGGAAAAAAGTATCCCGAATATGCCAAACAGCTGCTGTCTGAAAACGGATATTATGCGGAAACGATTTTCATCACCGGGGAGCAGGTCGGATTGGCACAGACGCGCAAACGTCTATTTTTGATAGCAATCAACAAGGATTATGTCGATGATATCCCCAATTTTTCCCATGCGCTGAGCGAAGCCCTGACCCGCTTACAGCCTGCCGACGGTTGCTCCACCCTGCGAAAAGTCATCGGTGATCTGCCGAGCTTGCAAAGCGGAGAGGGCGCCGATGAGATGTTCGTCAACGGAGTCGGGATATACAATCACCGCGTGTTCGTCTACGAAAAGAACACCCTCGCTCGCATTCAAGCTGTCCCGGAAAAGGGCGGCTTGCAGGATATTCCGGATGAGCTGTTATCCAATCATCTGAAAAAAATGAAAAGCGGCGGATACGGAAGCGGCGGCTTTGTGAAAAATCTTTACGGAAGATTGGATTGGGATGCCCCCTCGGGAACCGTCGTTGCGGGAATTAAAAAGATAACCTGTGGACGCTTCTTTCACCCCGCAGACAATCGTTTGTTAACCGTAAGAGAAGCGGCAAGATTGCAATCATTTCCCGATGATTATCGGTTTTCGGGCAGCTTGGTTGACCAATATACGGTTGTGGGGAATGCGGTTCCGCCTAAATTTTCAGAGTATATCGGAAAGGTCCTCATTGATATCTACGAAAGATACAGAAAGGATGACAAAGGTTGAAAATCAAATACATCGCCTGGAAAAAAGTAATCAGCAGTGATGTGAATCGTTTGATTTACGGAACGCAAGGAGAAGGATTGCACAATAAAGGCGACCAGGCAATCCAAAATTTCAACACCCGTAATCAAAATCCCGGACTTTGGTCCGGCTTCACCGGCGGAGTGCGCATTCCACGCAAAAAAGAGGTGGAAGCCGAAAACCGAGCGAACGGCACACAGCTTCCTACCACCTATGATATCCCTCTTTCGAATTCCGTAAACCTGCTCAGACTTTGGGAAGACAAAAACGAGACACGAAAAGATCCCATAAAAATAAATCACGAAATTTGGGACCACAACGACAATCACGCGAAAGCGATTATCGAGCCGTGGTATCTCGGATATATGCGAATATTGCAAAAGCTTCTTCTACAGCTGAAAGACAAGTATCCCGAAAATCCCAACATTGATATTTTACTTTCTTTCGTAAATGCCAGACTCGGCTTGGAAATTGAAATCCGCGCAAATGTATTAAAATGGATTTATGAAACGCAGGATGGCTTTTGTGCGTTAACCTTGGACACCTCCTTTATGAAAAATGAATTCATTCGAGATTTCACCGGATTTATCGAGCAAAACTTCTATGTTGTAGTGAAATGCGAAAATGACGGGCAAGAGTTTAACATGGCGTTAATGGCAAACAGCACTTCCGAGCATTTACATCCGACCATCAGAGCATTACTCACTTCTTACGAAAAAGGCGGAGAAGCGGTAGATATTGATGTTTCCCCTACTTCAACCTCGCCCGATTCGCAACGATTTCTAACCGCCCTCGACAGCTATCACAATATTATTTTATACGGACCTCCCGGCACGGGAAAAACACATATGCTGACAGAATTGATGCATTCCTTTGCCGCCTCCGTTTTGTTTGACGACCTTGATACTGAAGCACCGTTCCGAGTTACAAATGCATCTGCGGCGACGCCTACCGCTTGGTGCACCTTTCATCCGAGTTATTCCTATGAAAATTTCGTGTACGGCATAAAGCCTGTTGTAATCGACAACAGCCTCGGCTTCAAGCCCCATATCGGTCCTTTTCTGAAACAATCGTTGGCGGCAACCGGCGGCAAACGTGCGCTCTTGATTATCGACGAGATAAACCGCGGCAATGCCGACAGCATCTTCGGAAACACCGTTGCCATATTAAATCACAATGCCGACGAAACCGTGCGTTTCACCCATCCGATTACCGTTGACGGAAATACGGTTCACGGGCTTTCCGCCTCGGATAATTTATTTGTGGTCGGCACCATGAATTCCTTAGACAAAAGCACAAGTCCTTTGTCCGCCGAGTTAAAGCAACGCTTTGTTATCGTGGAGGTTGCCCCCAGCGTTGAGGTACTGCGGTCTCATTTACAAAGAAATCCCTCTGTAAATGCGGATATGGCAGAATTTTGCTGTACCCTTATGTCTACCTTGAACCAAAGAATTCGGGCGTTCTGTGGCAAGGAGTTTGAGCTGGGACAAGGCTTCTTCTGGTCCTTGGTGAATGCCACAAGCAACCATGAGGATGTTTTAGCCGATATTATCTGCAACAAGGTGTTGCCACATTTGAAAGATATTTTACCACTTGATTCTCTGGGCGATTTCTTCAAAACAAACAATTTGAATGTTCTTTATACCTCCAATGAGTATGGATATGACTTCAAAGACCTTTCGATGTCAAGCACATCACAAATCATCAATGCATTTGCGGTTGCCGTAGACTCCGCATACCGCTGTACAGAGGAGCCGGAGGAAGAAGCCGACTCTTTTGCCGCACTTGATGCAAAGAAGCTTTCGACCATCAAAGCAAAGCTTATGCGACATCACAATGTGATCATTACCGGTGTCAGCGGAACAGGTAAATCCTATCTTGTCAACAAAATTGCCGAGGATGATTATTTTAAGCAAACCTCCAAAATGTTTTGGCATGGGTCTACCGATTATTCGGATACCATAGAGGGAATCTCCGCGGTGGTAACCTCCGAGGGGAAAATCGATTATTCGATTCTGCCCGGTATGATAAAGCAATTGGCAGATTCCCCGTCGCGCGGTCCGAAATTGATAATCATCGAGGGGATAAACAAAAGCAATCCCGCCGAGGCGTTGGGCGAATTGATTACCCTTTTGGAGCCGGACAAAAGGACTTTGCATATTGAGGGCTATGACGGTGACATACAATTGCCGGATAATATGTATTTTATATGCACCTGCAACCCGATTGTGAAAAACCAATACAAGCTGGACAGCGCTATGAAGAGGCGATTTGCCATCGCAAACCTATATCCCGATTACAAGCTGCTTGCTATGCATCTCGGCGTCGATGATGCGCCAATCGACGTCGAGATGCTTTTGGCGGAGCATATTGACCATGCTTTTATCAAGCGTTTGGCTATCCGGCTGTTGAAGAAAATCAATGCTTCAATCGCTTTTACTGTGGGAGAAAATTATCAAATCGGTCATTCTGTTTTCTGGAATTTAGATGACAACAGTGACTTTGCGGCCTTATTGGAAACATTTGATAACATCAGTCTTCCTTTGATAGAAGATTTGTGCTTTGATCCGGATGTGGCTAAAAGAATTTTCGGTGCCGATTCCCCCGCAATCTCCATATTACCATACGGAGTGGAAATCCGTCGTTTGGTTACACTCACAAACTCCGATTTGATTGCGGCGCTGAAAGGATTGTTGTCCCATGATTGAGTATAACGCGCGGGAAAATGATTTCCTTGAGCTTGTCGATGTGAGCAAAAGCGCGCTTAACGATTTACTGGAAATCGGTGCTCAGGTCAAAGACAAATTGGGCTTAAATACTTCTCCGATTCAATATGTTTCGGAGTCAAAGGTATATATCGGAAGCATTATAGGTAATTTAAGCTTGAATGACACAAGGCTGGTAATCCGCCCGAAGTTCTCCGACAGTAATGCAGAAACGGATATGGTGAAAAAATTGCTGGAGCGGACAATCAAATGCTCTGTCGGCAATTTGGATTCCACCGTTTATTTTACCGGAAGCGCTACCGTAAGCAGTGATGAGCTTTTTGCAGATGCTTTAGCTACATTGTTTATTTCTTTATTAACAACGGCACTGCGCGGAAATAAAATCATGCAGTATGAAGAAATCATCGCAAAGAGCAAAGTGATAAAAGGTCGCATTTTAATGGCAAAGCAGCTATCGCAACCGGTCACCGACGAAAAAGCATGGTGTAAATTCAACCGTATGTCCGACAAAAACATCTGCAACCAGCTGCTTTATTGGGCATGCAAATACTTGAGTGAAGCAGTTCGCAATTTCAGCTTAAAAAAGCGTCTGCTGCTGTTATCGCGAGAATTTGCGCCGCAAACGGAGCTTTTATCCGTCCGTGCGGTCAAAAGCTTGAAATTGTCCCGACAGTATGCCGACTATATCGAAATTTTATCCATTTCAAAAAGCCTGTATTTAGGCTCCGGCGGTGTGCGGCAGACCGGAAATAT
>CAZFQM010000131.1:0-5099 GCA_964520995.1 uncultured Oscillospiraceae bacterium | reverse complement strand
CAAAGGATATTCTGCATACCGATTCGGAGGAGCGCCTGGATGAGTGCCTGCTGGAAGCGTTCCCGAACAGTCATATTGTCTTGACCCTGGGTAAGGACGGCGCACGCTATCGCGATAAAACCTGCTGCTATGTGCAGGATATTTATCATGTCCCGGTCGTGGATACCACGGCGGCAGGCGATACCTTTACCGGCTTTTTCATCGGCTCGATTTCCAAAGGTGTTGCGGTAAAGGATGCACTCGATTTGGCATCCAGAGCTTCCGCTTTGGCGGTATCGACCAAAGGGGCGGCAAACTCGATTCCGACCATGGAGCAGGTGCGGAAGCATTCGTTTTAATATAGAACCGCCTTGGTGCGGCTAGATCTTTTATCATATAAAGAGGGAGCAGAGCGGAGAAGATATCTTCTCTTTTCGGCTTCCTCTTTCCCCGAATATATGAGTTTTTTCGGATTGGGAAAAAACGCTTGACTTTTTTATGATAGTATGTTAATATGTTAACACGCTAAAGCGATAAACTGGGAGATAGGGAGAGAATATCTTGAACAAAAATAAATGGATTACCCCCGAGGGAACAAGAGATTTGCTTTTTGAGGAATGTGAAGCAAGACGAACGGTAGAGGGAATTTTAAGTAAGGTTTTTTCGGGACGCGGCTTTACCGAGGTGGTAACGCCCGGCTTGGAATTTTTGAATGTATATGACCTAAAGACCGGTACCATGCCGGTGGAGATGATGTATAAGCTGGTGGACAGCAAGGGACGGCTGGTTGTTCTGCGCCCCGATTCCACGATACCGATTGCGCGGCTGGTGGCAACCCGCTTAAAGGGATATCAGCTGCCGATTCGGCTGTTTTACAATCAAAGCGTATTTATGGCGAACCCCCGTTTAAAGGGAAGAAGCGATGAGGTGGTGCAGACCGGTATCGAAATTATCGGCAGTGACTCCCGTCGCGCGGACTTGGAGGTCATTACCACTGCGGTCGAGGCACTTAACGCTTGTAAAACCACCGATTTTCGGCTGGAAATCGGGCATATCGGACTGTTTCACAGCTTGATTTCCGGTTTGAAAATCGAGCCGGAGGAGCGGGAGGAAATCCGCAGATACATCGAAAGCAAGAACTATCCCGCATTAAATGATTATCTCGACGGCATGAACGGCGACGCCAAAACGATTGAGATTCTCAAGCAGCTTCCCGCTCTGTTCGGCGGGGAGGAGGTCTTTGAAAAGGCGGCAAACCTGTTTGACGATGCCAAAACGGAGTACATTTTATCCTACTTAAAATCAATATATAACGATTTGGCGGCGCTGGGCTTAAAGGAAAAAATCTCAATCGACCTGGGAATTGTAAATCGTACCGATTATTATACCGGCGTGGTATTCCGCGGTTATATCGAGGGCTTCGGAGAGACGGTGCTGTCGGGTGGACGGTATGACACCCTGATTGCCGAATTCGGCTCCGATCTGCCGGCGACCGGCTTTGGGATCAACGTGGATGCGGTGGCACGCAATCTGCTGAAAACAACCGATGATATCCGTGCAACGGTGCCCGATGTACTGGTGTTCGGAGAGGACGGTTGCGAGATGAAAGCACTGATGCACGCAAAGGCTTTGATAGAGAGCGGGCTGGTTGCGGAATATTGCGTGCTCAACACGGCAGAGAAGGCAAGGGAATATGCAAAGGCAAAAGGAATCGGCAGAGTCGATATCGTCGGAAAGGAAACGGAAATATGAAACCAATACGAATTGCGTTGACCAAAGGCCGCTTGGAGAAGGACACCGTCTCCTTGTTTCAGCAGCTGGGCTATGATTGCAGTCAACTGCTCAATAAAGGAAGAAAGCTGATACTGGAAATTCCGGATGCGAATCTGGAAGTGGTGCTTGCCAAGGCGGCGGATGTAATCACCTATGTGGAATGCGGCGTTTGCGATATGGGCGTGGTCGGCAAGGATACGATCATGGAGTACGGTGGCAAGTTCTTTGAAGTGCTGGATTTGGGCTTCGGTCGTTGCCGATTTGCCCTGGCAACCAAAAAGGACAGCGCATTTTACGGCGGCTATGCCGTAAAAACGGTGGCAACCAAATATCCCAACGTGACCCGAAGCTATTTTGAAAATAAGGGAATGGATGTGGATATCGTCAAGATAGAGGGCTCGGTGGAGCTGGCACCCTTGCTGGAGCTGTCCGACGGTATCGTAGATATCGTCGAAACGGGGACAACGCTCAAGGAAAACGGCTTGGAGGTCATCGAATCGGTAGCGCCGATTTCCGCGCGGCTGATTGTCAATGCCGCCAGCATGAAGCTTCGCAAGACGGAAATCGAAGCCTTGACTACACAGATGAAAAGCTGTATAAAGGATTGACTTTTTCGACCAATATCAGTACAATAAAATCAGGATGGAAACCCGAAAAGTTTACGGAGGTTGCAGATGAATATCAGAAAAATTCAAGCGGACGGAATCAGTGAGAAGGAATTGCTTGCTTCCCTGAAAGCCAGAAGCACGGCAGTGGATAAGCAGGTGACCGAGGTGGTCACACAGATTATAGAGGATGTCAGAGTCAACGGAGATAAGGCAGTTCGCGCCTATACCGAAAAGTTCGACGGCAAGCTGCCGCCCTATATTGAGGTGCCGAGAGAGGAAATCAACGAAGCGCTGACCAATGCAGACAGCGATTTTGTCAACGCCTTGCTCAATGCCATGGAGAATATCTCCGATTTTCATAATCGACAAAAGCAGCAGGGCTTTGTCAACACCCTGCCGAACGGCGTAATGGTCGGACAGCGGGTGCGCGGCTTGTCACGGGTCGGCTTGTATGTTCCCGGCGGCACGGCGGCATATCCCTCTTCGGTGCTGATGAATGCGGTACCGGCGAAAATAGCGGGGGTAAAGGAAATTATCATGGTGACTCCTCCGACCAAGGAGGGCAAAGCCAATCCGGATATTTTGGTTGCAGCGGCAATCTGCGGGGTGGATAGGGTGTTTCTGCTCGGCGGTGCGCAGGCGGTAGCGGCGCTGGCTTACGGCACCGAAACGATCCCGAAGGTCGATAAGATTGTCGGTCCCGGTAATATCTTTGTGGCAACGGCGAAAAAGCTGTTGTTCGGCACGGTGGATATCGACATGATAGCGGGACCGAGCGAGATTCTGGTGCTTGCCGACCATACTGCGGAGCCTGCCTATGTGGCGGCGGACTTGATGTCGCAGGCAGAGCATGACAGATTGGCATCGGCTATTTTGGTAACGACCGACCGCGCCCTTGCGGACAAGGTGGTCGAGGAGCTGGAGCGGCAAAGCAAGACTCTTTCCAGAAGCGAGATTATTCGGGAATCTTTGGAAAATTACGGGGCGATTATCGTATGCGACAGCACCGAGGAAGCGGTGGCGCTTGCCAATGAGATTGCGCCCGAGCATCTTGAGGTTTGTATGGAAAACCCGATGGAGTATTTGGGAAAGCTGGATAATGCCGGCTCGATCTTTTTGGGGCAGTATGCGCCCGAACCACTCGGCGACTACTATGCGGGACCGAACCATGTGCTGCCTACCAGCGGAACGGCGCGATTTTTCTCTCCGCTTTCGGTAGATTCCTTTGTGAAGAAAATGGGATACATTTATTATACACGGGAGGCGCTTTCCGAGGCGAAGGAGGATATTGTCACCATCGCCGAGCGGGAACAGCTGACCGCCCATGCAAATTCGATTAAAATACGGTTTGAATCGGCTTTCGGAGAGGACTAATCTGTTATGGCATATCAATTAAGCGAAAAACTGAAAAACATGACGCCTTATGAGCCGATCAGCGGAAATTATGCGGTTCGTTTGGATGCGAATGAGTCCTTTTTGCCCCTTGACGACGAGCTGCAAGCAGAGCTGATGAAGCGCCTGAGTGCGCTTTCGCTGAATCGCTATCCCGACCCGCTTGCCACCGAGGTCTGCCGACAGTTTGCGGATTATTACGGGGTGCGGGTGGAAACGGTCACGGCGGGAAACGGCTCGGACGAATTGATTAACGTGATTGTCGGTACCTTCTGTCGAAAGGGGATAAGCTGCTCACGGTGTTGCCCGACTTCTCCATGTATGGATTTTATGCCGATTTGGCAGGCGTGACGGTTGCTTCGGTGGAGAAAAATGCGGATTTAACCATTGATGTGGATATGCTGATTCAAGCGGCGAAGCGGGAAAAAGCGGATTGCATTATTTTTTCCAACCCCTGTAACCCGACCGGGCAGGGACTTCCCCGCGAAGCGGTGCGCCGCTTGATTCGCTCGGTGGATTGCCTGGTGGTGCTGGATGAGGCTTATATGGACTTTTACACCGAGAGCCTGCTGGAGGAGGTTGAACAGTACGATAATTTGATTGTTCTCCGAACCTGCTCTAAGGCGCTGGGCTTGGCGGCAGTGCGGTTGGGCTTTGCGGTAGCGAACCCCACACTGACGGCGGTGCTCCGCGCGGCAAAATCTCCCTATAATGTAAATTCGATCACCCAGGCATATGGCAGCGTGGTGCTTTCTCATAAGGATAAGGAACGGGAAGCGTTGCAGAAGCTGTTGACATCGCGGGAGGAGCTGTATGCGGGCTTGAATGCGCTGCAAGAAAAATATTACTGCTTTGAGCGGGTCTATCCGACGGTAACCAACTTTGTGTTGGTAGAAACCTGCCATGCGGGAGAATGGTTTGAAGCATTGAAGAAGCGTTCGGTGGTTGTCAGACTGATGGGAAATCGCCTGCGGATTACTGCCGGTGCCGCTCATGAAAATCGGGCGGTGCTTACCGCCTTAGAGGAGCTGGCACAGACCTTATAATACGAAAAAGGAGTGATTGATATGCGGATCGGAGCGGTAAAAAGAGATACCAAGGAAACGCAGATTACCGTGTCGGTTGATCTGGACGGGAGCGGCGTTCACCGCATTCGCACCGGGATCGGCTTTTTTGATCATATGCTGACCGCGCTTGCGGTACACAGCGGAATTGATATGGATATTGAAACGGTGGGAGATTTGCAGGTAGATTGCCACCATACTATAGAAGATACCGGAATCGCGCTGGGGACGGCTTTTTCCAAGGCGCTGGGAGACAAATCGGGCATTTGCCGCTATGGAAATA
>CAZFQM010000130.1:0-5112 GCA_964520995.1 uncultured Oscillospiraceae bacterium | reverse complement strand
GGATGCTCATAAAAGTCATCCAAGATTTTAAACAATTGCTCTTTTTGGTAATTTTTCTCCTCAATGACAATTGCCGCATGATGATTGGCAAGTACCATGGCATTGTGATATTGGTGATTTTCCGTCACATTGGGAGAGGGAATCAAAACAGAGGCTTTTCCGGTTGCCTGCAATTCGCTCAAAGTAATGGCGCCCGCACGGCAAACCACCAAATCCGCCGCGGCAAGGCAGGTATCCATATTGTCGATATAATCGCGGATATCGATTCTGGGATTCTCGGCGGCATTCACGCCTCGCTCCTCCAGCATCTCCGGGAACACCTTTTTTCCCAGCTTTCCCATGGCGTGAATATGGTTGACATCTCCCCGCGCACAATGCCACTCCATGATGTCCGCAACGATTTGATTCAGCTTCACCGCACCGAGACTACCGCCGAAAGAGACAATGCACATATTGTCATCCATGCCCAGCTCTTGCCGTGCTTCTGCCTTTTTCTTAAAAATAACGCTTTCCCGCACCGGGTTTCCTACCACAACATAGGTTTTATTCGGCGGCAAATACTCTTTCGCCTTTTCCACCGCCAAAAACACCACATCCGCCTGCTTGGCAAGGAGCTTATTGGTCACCCCCGGAAACGCATTCTGCTCATGTACGGCGGTGAGTATCCCCATTTGAGCCGCCTTTCGCACGACCGGTCCGCTGACATAGCCACCGGTTCCTATCACAAAATCCGGCTGAAAATCCCGTATAATCTGCTTTGCTCGCGGTCCCGCGGTCACTGCGCATTTGAGTGCTTTTATATTTCTTGCTATGTTTTTTGCGGTCAGCTTACGGTGTATTCCCTGTACCTCCACCGACGAAAAAGCAAAGCCCGCCTTTTTTACCAGCGTTGCTTCCATTCCGTTCGGTGTTCCGACAAACAAAATCTCGGAGGAAGGCTCCTGCTTCATAATCTCCTGCGCAATCGCACTGGCGGGATTGATATGTCCGGCTGTACCGCCGCCTGTCAATAGTACTCGCATTTTGCTCCTCATTTCCTTCTCTTATCAAAACTTTTACTGCGTTTCCATCGCACACTGTCTGGATACATTCAGCACAATCCCCATTTGAAACAGCTGAAACAGCAATGCCGTTCCGCCGTAGCTGAAAAACGGCAGGCTGATACCGGTATTCGGTATGGTATTCGAAACAACGGCGATGTTCAGCATTGCCTGAATCCCGATTTGCACCGTAAGCCCCACCACCAGCATGGTACCGAACTTATCCGGCGCTTTGGAGGCAATGACAAAGCCTCTGTAAACAAACATAATGAATAACAAAATAATAATGGTTGCTCCGATAAAGCCAAGCTCCTCGCAGACTACCGAGAAAATGAAATCATTTGCAGGCTCGGGCAAATACAAAAACTTTTGCCGAGATTGCCCCAGCCCAAGGCCCCACAAGCCTCCCGAGCCGATTGCCAGCAATGATTGCACCGTCTGATAGGTATCGTCCTGGGTGTCATGAAACGGGTCCAGCCAGCCTGCCAGCCGCACCTGTACATAATCAATGCCCTTTATCATGACAATGGCAATAATTCCCAGTACCACCATCGCCAGCGCCAATGCGAAATAGCGATATTTGGTACCGCCCACAAACATCATAATCAACCCGATTGCCATAATCAGCACAGTACCCGACAAATGCGGCTCCAACAGCATAACCACCGCCACAATGCCCAGGAAAAAGAGAAAGGGCAAAACACCGTAGGCAAAGGTGCCCATTCGCTTGTAATTGATGGATATCAGGTGCGCAAACAGCAAAATAATCGCAAATTTCATAATTTCGGACGGCTGAAAGGTCACAACCTTCAACGAAATCCAACGGTGAGCATTATTGATAGCGGGCATGAAAAGCACGACAATCAACAACGCATAAGCACCGCCGAAGATCCAAAAAACAAACTTCTTCAAGATATGATAATCAATTCGCGAAATAATCAGCATCCCGATGACACCGACAACCGCAAAAAGCGCCTGTCTTTTAATAAAATGAAAGGAGTCACCCTTATATCTATAATATGCATAGGCATAGCTTGCCGAAAACAGCATGATCAAGCCAAAGGTAAGCAATACCATAACAAGAACAAAGAAGGTGATATCCATGCTACCCACTTTTTTTACTTTATCCTTGACTCTTCGCACCGATACTCACCCCAAACCTTATTGAACGAATTTTAGCAAACCGCTGTCTGTTACAGCAAAAAAGCGGACCAAACCGCAAGTGCGCCGAAAAACAGCGTCACACCCGAAAACACCAGAACAATTTTCACCTCGCTCCAGCCGGAAAGCTCAAAATGATGATGAATCGGACTCATTTTGAAAATGCGCTTGCCGGTTGTTTTAAAGCTGATTACCTGCAAAACAACCGACAAAGCCTCTACCATGTAGATGATTCCGGTCAGTACCAAGATAAGCGGATTGCCGATTCCGAACGCCAGAGCCGTTACCGCTCCGCCTAAAAACATAGAGCCGGTATCTCCCATAAACACCTTGGCAGGATGAAAATTCCATACCAAAAAGCCTAAACAGCCTGCCGCCAGCGATACCGCAAGCAGGCTCATTTTGGTTAAGCTCAAGACACTGCAGATAATCAAAAAAGCAATCGCCGCAACAAAGGTCACAGAGCTTGCCAAGCCATCTATTCCGTCGGTCAGATTAACGGCATTGACGGCAAACACAATAAACAACATCGCAAGCGGATAGTAGAAAAGTCCCAAATTCAGCTGTCCGATAAAAGGGATGATGACCACCGTTGAGGTATCCCCCGCCAGATAGAGGCAGGCAAGATATGCCGCCGCTATCAAAAACTGCATCACCAGCTTTTGCTTCGCCGTTAAGCCGAGATTTCGCTTCTTTGCCACCTTGATATAATCATCCACAAAGCCGACAAAGCCAAACGCAACCGCCATAAAAAGTCCTGCCCAAAGCCGCATATCGGAAGCTAAGGTATCCCCGACCAAGCCGACTCCCGCATTGATACGTAAAATAATATAGCCTACCACTACTGCCGCAAGCACACCGATGATAAACATGAGTCCGCCCATGGTCGGCGTTCCCTGCTTTCCTTTATGCCATGTCGGTCCGTCCTCCCGAATCGTCTGCCCGAATTTCAGCCTTCTGAGCATCGGAAGCATGACAAAGCCCAGCAACGCTGTCACGCCGAAACCGATAATCGCCGCAATAATATTTGCATATCCTGACATTGTTGTCAACTCTCCTCGTAAATTTGATAGATAACTTCCTCCAGCCGCATTCCGCGACTTCCTTTAAACAAAAGACAATCTCCTGCCGTAATGCTGCGCTTTATTTCCTCCGCCATTTGGTTTTTCTCCTCAAACCAGTAAGCGTTTTGCAAGCCGTACTGCTGTGCGGCATCCCGAATGCTTTTCGCGTGCTCTCCATAGCAATACAGCAAATCGACATGGCTCTGTGCAGCCATCTCTCCCACTCTTCGATGTGCCTCCGCGGCGTGCTCGCCCATCTCCAGCATATCCGCCAAAACCGCGATTTTCCTGCCCTCGCAGGACATCGAAGCCAGGACGCCGAGTGCCGCCCGCATGGAATCGGGGCTGGCATTATAGCAATCCTCGATTAAAATCATTCCGTTTTTTTGAACGATTCGTTGCCGCATCCCGGTAGGCGTATATCGAGACAGCGCCTGTGCAATCTGCTCCGGAGCAATATCCAGCAGCAAACCGACCGTAAACGCCGCCAGCGCATTGAGCACGTTATGCCTGCCCACCGTCGGCAGAACGATATGCAGCTTTTTGCCATAATATAATATATCAAATTCGGTTGTCATATTTTGCTCAACGATGTCGATTGCCTTGATTTCCGCATTTGGATTGTCGATTCCGTAACAGATGACTTCCCGCGACAGGTGGTTTATCACGTCGGCCAAAAGGTCATTGTCTGCATTCAAAATCAGCGGCGCATGAGCATCCATGCCGTCCAAAATTTCCAGCTTAGCTTTCAAAATTCCCTCTCGACTGCCCAGATATTCTATATGAGATTCTCCGATATTGGTAATCACCCCGATATTCGGCGCCGCACAGCAAGACAATCGGCTGATTTCTCCGAATGCCGACATTCCCATCTCAATCACTGCCGCTTGATAAGAGCTGTCCAACTGCAACAGGGTGGTCGGCAAGCCGATTTCGTTATTCAAATTCCCCTCTGTTTTCAAGGTGCGGTAGCGGCTTTCCAAAACAACGGCAATCATCTCCTTGGTCGTTGTTTTTCCGACACTGCCGGTAACGCCGACCACCGTGAGCGGGAATCTGCGTCGATAATAGCCTGCCAAATCAAGGTAAGCCTTTCGCGTGTCCGATACATATATCACATTTTTATGTTCTTGCAAAGGCAGCTCGGACAGAACAGCTGTCGCGCCCGCGGCATAAGCCGTGTCAATAAAGCTGTGCCCGTCAAAGCGTTCACCCTTTATCGGAACAAACAAGCTTCCCGATGATATTTTTCTGGTATCGGTCGATACCGATAGAATATCCGTATCCGTAAAAGTCGCTTCCTCCGACCTTCCGCCGACCGCTTTCACAATTTCCCGCAATGATAACTTTTCCAAACAAAATGCCTCCGCCGTTTTAGATTACAATGCCCTCGGGCAAGGTTTGCAGCTATTTCAGCACCTCCAGGGCTTCCCGAACAATCTCGCGCTCGTCGAAATGAATTTTCTCGTCTCCGAGCACCTGATAATCCTCATGGCCTTTTCCTGCCAGCACCACCACATCTCCCGGCTGCGCATGACCAATCGCATAGAAAATCGCTTCCTTTCGATTCGGCACAACCACATATTCGGTTTGATGCTTTTCGACACCCATTAAAATGTCCCGAATGATCGCATCGGGATCCTCCATTCGTGGGTTATCGGAGGTTACGATTAAAAAGTCGGAATACTCTGCCGCAACCTCACCCATAATCGGTCGTTTTCCGACGTCGCGATTGCCGCCACAGCCGAACAACGTAATCAATCTGCCCTTGGTGAACTGTTTGATACTCGGCAAAATATTTTTCAACCCGTCGGGCGTATGCGCATAATCACAAATCACCGAAAATT
>CAZFQM010000129.1:0-5115 GCA_964520995.1 uncultured Oscillospiraceae bacterium | reverse complement strand
CGTGATCAAATTCGGCAGGTGTATATCCCAAATACCGTATCAGCTCTTCACTTGCAAGCAGTAATGTGCGCTGTCGGTCATCTGCGATAGCCATCGTACCGCCGTGCATTCCGTCTTGAAGCAAGCAGAGCATAGGAAAATTCGGCATATTCTTTTTCAACAGCGCCGTCTCGGCGGCAACCGCTCTGTTGCTCTCCGAATAATCGTAATAGGTCGCTATTTGCAAATCGTCGATCAATCGGCGGTCATCCTGCAGGATATAAGAGATACCAAGCAAAGCCAGGACAGTAGGGCTATTGTCTGCTCGCTCGCCCGATAGTTCGGCATTCCCGACAGCAGCGCTCCGATTTTCCAAGCAGCAGAGCAGGCGGAAATCTCCTATCCTAATTTGCTTTACAGACGTGATATTCTCATACTTCGGCAATGTGCCTTTGAAGCTGTCGCTCAAAAAGGTCTTTGCTTTCTCCTGATTTCGGTCAATCAAACAGGCAGATAAAAAGCTTTGCAAAACCGTCTTTAACTCCTCGGCTCTCTGAGACATAAGATAAACCTCCAAGCTGTTCCATGCTATCCAAGTAAATATTCATGCTATTATCATAGCATATTTCTCTGTTTTATACAAGATATTTTAGAATGTAAATATTATTATAGCTTTTATGTCTCGATATTGACGAAGATATCCTCGCTCCCCTGCGAAAAGCAATCGAATACAGCATGATTTCAACGCTATGACACTCGCTGCTCCACATAGCAAAAACCGCTTTTTGTCTATCCGACAAAAAGCGGTTTTTCGGTCTTTATTTAGAGTACGGATTCGAACAGCTTATAGTTACGTTCGATAAATTGTTCTTTTTCGTCCTCCTTAAGCTCTCGGTGAGACATCAAGGAAATATCGTAGATTTGCCGACAGAGCATCTCCAGCTTTTCTTTTTTGTCTTCCTCCTGCTTCATGGACAACATTTTGCCAATCAGCGGATTACTCAAATTCAGAATGACCTCATATTCTTCGGGGAAATCCATAGTCATCCCGCCAAAGCTACGGCTGATGGTTTGATAACGCTTCGTCTGCTCGGATTGCGTTAAAACGGCAGGTGTTTTTTCCTCCTTGAAATATTCGCCCTTTACCACGAGGTTTTCTTTCCCAAGCGCAGAGCGGAACAGCTCGGTCAACGCGGTCACATCCTCTTCATTTGCCGTTTGCCCGCTGGTTAAGGTTTCGGGAAGCTCTGCGGTGACGCAGGAAAATTTGACCCCTTCCTCTTTCATTTCCAGTTCCATGGTGAAGCGTGAGTCAATAGGACTACCGCATTCCACTACTTCCAAGCCGTTATTTTTGAACAATTCGATATTGGCGGCCTGCTGTGCTTTGTTATCGGTGTAGTAAACCGTCTTATCCTCTTTGTTTTCCCGTTTAGCGAAGTATTCCTCCAACGTCAAATAAGCTTCGTCCGTTGTCTTAAAGAGAATAGCATCCTTCATGCGGTCAAAAAATTTGCCGTCACGGATACAGCCGTATTTGATTAACAGCTGAATATCATCCCAATATTTGTTATATTGCTCACGGTCATCGGCAAAGATAGAATGCAGCTTGTCCGATACCTTTCTGGCAATCAGATTGGAGATTTTGGTGACAGAGCCGTCATTTTGCAAAAAGCTTCGAGATACATTGATTGGGATATCGGGGCAATCTACGACACCGCGGAGCACCGTTAGAAACTCAGGCAAAATTTCCTTGATGTTGTCCGCCACGAACACCTGGTTGTAGTAGAGCTTAATCTCACCGTATTCCATTAAGTCGATGTTATCACGCAATTTCGGGAAATAAATGACCGCTTTCAGCTGGAACGGAGAATCCACGTTCAGATGAATCCAAAACAGCGGGTCGTTATAATCGTGGAATACATCCTTGTAGAATTGCTTATACTCTTCCTCGGTGCAATCCTTGGGATTTTTCAGCCACAGAGGATGTGTATCATTAAGCGGCTTTTCCGTCTCTGTCTCCTCTTCCTCTTTTTTCTCCTTGTTTTCATCAACCAGCAGAATATTATAGGCAATAAAGGAACAATATTTTTTCAAGGTTTCACGCAGGCGATATTCGTTTAGGAACTCCGTTCCCTCCTCGCCGATATGGAGGGTGATTGTCGTGCCGCGTGTGGTGCGCTCTCCTGCGCCGATTTCATAGGAAGAGCTGCCGTCGCAAATCCATTTGACCGCCGCAGCATCGGGACGATAGGACAAGGTGTCTATCTCCACCGAATCCGCTACCATAAATACAGAATAGAAGCCTAAGCCGAAATGACCGATAATGCCGTCGGCATCGGTTACATCCTTATATTTTTCCAAGAAATCGACAGCGCCCGAAAATGCAACCTGTGCGATATAATTTACGACCTCTTCTTCGGTCATACCGATACCGTTATCCGAAACAGTCAGGGTGTTCTTTTCCTTATTAAAGGACACGGTGATTTGATATTCTTCGTTTTCGACCTTTTCCGCTCTGCCGATACCGACTAGTCTTTCAAATTTGAAGATGGCATCGCTGGCGTTGGAAACAACCTCTCTCAAGAAAATATCCTTATCGGAGTACAGCCATTTTTTAATGACCGGTAAAATATTTTCCGCTTTAACAGATATTTCTCCTTTTTTCATTTTTAATGACTCCTTTGCAGAATGAACTCGGTTTTATGAGAGACAAATTTTCTCATCTCTCATAATGTTATTATATTAGCACAACAGCTAAGAAAATGTCAATCCGGGAAATGTTATAGATATGAAAACAATCAAGCAAAAAAGTATGACCATGGGCATTCACATAGGCAGTACCCTTCCCATACCGTAAAGCACACTTCATTTAACAAAAAGACTCTTTTGCCTTGTAGGCAAAAGAGTCTTTTTGTTTGGTACGCCTGACTGGATTCGAACCAGCGGCACATGGCGTCGGAGGCCATTGCTCTATCCAACTGAGCTACAGACGCAAACAGCTTTTTAAAATATTATATCATAAAGAAAACAAAAAAGCAAGTATTTTATTTCCTTCCCGACAAAGCATTTTATACATTAAGTAGAACCACTTTGCATATTTACAAGCAGCATAGAGTAATGAATATCCCCCGATATTTCTTTTTTGAAATAACGGGGGACTATCATCTTCGAAAAGCTTATTTAATCATGCTGGCAACTTCATCCGCGAAGTTGTCCTCTCTTTTCTGCAAGCCCTCGCCCTTTTCAAAGCGAACAAAACCGGTAATGGTAATATTTCCGCCCAGCTCTTTTGCAACATTCTCGGTATATTTTGCAACCGTGATGTCGCCGTCCTTTACGAAAGGCTGTTCAACCAAGCAAACCTCTTTGTAGAATTTTGCAATTCTGCCCATAACCATCTTTTCGGCGATATTTGCCGGCTTGCCCTCGTTGATTGCCTGCGCAGTCAGGATTTCTTTTTCTTTCTCCACAACCGCCGGGTCAACCGACTCTTTGTTCAGGTATTGCGGTGTAGCAGCTGCAACCTGCATTGCAACGTCCTTACCGTAAGCCTCAAAGCCGTCCTTATCGGCAACATCGGTATCAAACATAACCATAACGCCGATTCTGCCCTCGCCGTGAACATAAGCGATCATCTCGCCCTCCATCCGCTCAAAACGACGGATCTGAATGTTCTCGCCAATGGTCAAAACCTTTTCCTGCAGCATAGCGGCAACATCTTCTCCGCTTGCATCCTTGCAGGACATCAAAGCATCTACATCGGCAGGATTGGAATCAATGATAACCTGCGCTACGCGATTTACAAATGCAACGAAATCAGCATTCTTCGCTACGAAGTCAGTCTCGGAGTTTACCTCCAAAACAACGCCGACCTTTTTCTCTTTATCCACAACCGAAACAACGATACCCTCGGCAGCGATTCTGCCTGCTTTTTTCGCAACTGCCGCCAAACCTTTTTCGCGGAGTACCTCAATTGCTTTTTCCATATCGCCGTCTGTCTCGGTCAAAGCTTTTTTACAATCCATCATGCCGCATCCGGTTCTCTCACGGAGCGTTTTTACATCACTTGCAGTAAATGCCATAATATTCAATCCTTTCTTTTCTCGATATCAATTGTCAAAACGGGCGGACGTTCGGGTCCGCCCGTCAAAATGAATCTGATTATTCCGCAGCAGCTTCGGTCTCTTCCTCGGCAACAACTTCCTCTTCGGAAGCCTCTGCCTCTTCTACTGCTTCTTCCTGACCCTGTCTGCCCTCGATAACCGCGTTTGCCATTGCGCCTGCAATCAGTTTTACGGCACGAATCGCATCGTCGTTTCCGGGGATAACATAATCAATCTCATCCGGATCACAGTTGGTGTCAACAATTGCAATAATCGGAATACCCAATTTCTTTGCTTCGGCAACTGCGATTCTTTCCTTGCGGGGGTCAACGATGAACAGAGCCTTCGGCAGCTTATCCATGTTCTTGATACCGCCGAGGAATTTCTCCAGCTTTTCGATCTCAAGATTTAACTTAATAACTTCTTTTTTCGGCAGCAGCTCAAAGGTGCCGTCCTCTTCCATCTGTCTGAGCTGAGACAATCTGTTGATTCTGCGACGGATGGTGTTGAAGTTTGTCATCATACCGCCGAGCCAACGAGCGTTTACATAGTGCATTCCGCAACGCTCAGCCTCTTCCTTAACGGAATCGCCGGCTTGCTTTTTGGTACCTACAAACAGAATGGAGCCGCCCTCTGCCGCGATATCACGGGCAAACATATAAGCCTCATCCAGTTTCTTTACCGTCTTTTGCAAGTCGATAATATAAATGCCGTTACGCTCTGTGAAGATGTATCTTGCCATCTTCGGGTTCCATCTTCTTGTCTGATGTCCGAAATGAACACCTGCTTCAAGAAGCTGTTTCATGGAAACTACTCCCATTTTAAAATCCTCCTGTTTCGGTTAAATATCCTCCGCAGCAATTAACGGATTTTGCGACAGCGGAGCACCGCTGCACCGTGCAAAACCGACCACTGCGTGCGTATTGCTTTAATATTCTATCATATGGTTTCGGAAAATGCAAGCGTTTTTTCAATATTTTTAAAAAAACATTGCATTTTCCTATCTTATAAGGTATAATAAGAAACGATC
>CAZFQM010000128.1:904-5171 GCA_964520995.1 uncultured Oscillospiraceae bacterium | reverse complement strand
GAAAAACGGCAAAGCTTGCTTTGACCATTTGGCTTGTCGCTCTGGTTGCCTTGTTGGGATGGCTGTCTTTATTAACAGCGCTGCTTGCAATGTCGTTTATCGGGTTGGCGGTTGTTGCGTTTGTATCAATTATCCGCAAGCAGTTCGGCGGCATGACCGGAGATTTGGCGGGCTTTTTGCTGGAAATTTGCGAATTGCTGTTTTTGTCGGCGGTCATCATCTGCCGATGAAGACCGAGGAATGAAGAAGGGATAAGGATTGATGACGTTAATTATCGGCGGTGCCTGCCAGGGAAAGCTGGCTTATGCCACAGCGACATATTCTCTTGCACCGGAGGAAATTTTGTCGGCGGATTCCAATCGGATGACCGATTCCGTGCGTTGTATCGCTTCATTGCATCTGCGTGTGCGAGAGTTGCTGGAAGCGGGTGTGGCTCCCCAAGAGATACTTGACCGACTCTCGGCATTGTGTCGGGATAAAATTGTAATCTGCGATGATATTTTTTGCGGCATTGTGCCGTTAGATCCTGTGGAACGGGAATGGCGGGAGCATACCGGGCGGCTGCTTTGTCAGCTTGCAAAGCAGGCGGATTGTGTTATTCGGATGCAATGCGGCATTGCGCAGGTGATAAAGGGCTGTTTGAATGAGATAGAAAGGTAAACATGAATAAAACTTCATTTAGATACAAGAAATTTACTTCACAAAAGGTGAGGCTATGAAAAATATCACGTTGATTCGTCATGCCAAGACCCAAGGCAACCTGGAGCGGCGATATATCGGAAGAACGGATGAGCCGCTTTGTCGCGAGGGGCGCATTGTGCTGGAGCGGATGATTGGAGCGGCTGCTTATCCTGTCGGAGACGGAACGGTTTTTTGCAGCCCCATGCGGCGGTGTCTTGAAACAGCCGCGTTAATTTATCCGAACGCCGCACTTCATCCGATTGATGGCTTGCGGGAATGTGATTTCGGCGATTTTGAGGGGAAAACCTATGACGAGCTTTGCGATAATCCCGCATACCAACGCTTCCTGGACAGCGGAGGAAACGGCGATATTCCGAACGGAGAATCGGTTGCTTGCTATAAGCGGCGCTGCTTGGAGGCTTTTACCGAGGTGCTGCGGGTGATGAATGCCGAGTATAAGGAAAATGCGGTTATTATCTGCCATGGCGGGACGATCATGTCGATTTTGGAGCACTTTCATCAAGAAAAAAGGTCTTTTTATGACTATCATTCGGAAAATTGCGGCGGATATATCGGCAGCTTTGATGAAGAAAAGCAGCTGTTTGTTTCGCTGAATCAAATATCGGTACTGCCTTAGAAGAATTTCGGCAGTCGATGAATGGTAATAAAGGAGAATGACGAATGAAAATGGCGGGAATTATCCTTCTTGCGTTTGCATTGGATGCTGTTTTCGGGGATCCGTATTGTATTCCTCATCCGATCTGCTTGATCGGAAAGCTGATTTCAACAGGAGAAAAAATATTGAGAAAGCGCTTTTACGGCTCGGCAAAAAAAGAACGAATCGGCGGAATGCTGTTGAGTATCGGCGTTGTCCTTATCAGCTTTGCGGTACCTGCGGCGTTGATATGGGGAGTTGGTCAACTGCATTGGAGCTTGGCGGTTTTGTTGCAGATATGGTTTTGCTTTCAAATTTTTGCGGCAAAATCCTTAAAAAAGGAAAGCATGAAAGTTTATACCGCGCTGAAATCCGATAATCTGTCGGAGGCACGCAGATACCTTTCCTACATTGTGGGAAGAGATACCGATGCGCTGTCGGCGGAGGCAGTTGCCAAGGCGGCTGTGGAAACCGTGGCGGAAAACACCTCGGACGGTGTGATCGCGCCCTTGATTTTTATGGCAATCGGCGGTGCTCCGCTTGCGTTTGCTTATAAGGCGGTAAACACGCTGGATTCCATGATCGGTTACAAGAATGAAAAATATCTTCATTTCGGGTGGTTTGCGGCAAAGCTGGATGATGTCTGCAATTACATTCCGTCGCGAATCAGCGGGCTGTTGATGATAGCGGCGGCATATATCAACGGCTTTGACGGCAGCTCGGCGGCTCGGATTTACCGTCGAGACAGACGCAATCATGCCAGCCCGAACAGCGCTCAAACCGAGAGTGCCTGCGCAGGCGCACTTCAAATTCAGCTGGCGGGTGATGCCTCCTATTTCGGAAAGCTTTATCATAAGCCGACCATCGGAGACCGCATTCGACCTGCCGAAGCGGAGGATATCCGACGTGCAAATCGCTTGATGTACGGAACCTCTTTACTCGGCGTGATATTGTTTGCGGCTTTGCGCTTTGCGGCAGGAGCGTTGTGGTATATGTTACATTAACGGAGGGCAAAGCATGATGACATACGGTCATGGCGGAAATATTTATTCTTATTCGGACAGCACCGCAGTACTGGATTTTTCCGCAAATATCAATCCGTTCGGTCTGCCGCTGACGGTAAAAAAAGCATTGCAAAATGCCGAAAATGCCTGCATTGTTTATCCCGACCCATATTGCAGGGCTGTTTCGAACCAAATCGGGGAATATGAGAAAGTCCCCCCCGAGATGGTTCTTTGCGGTAACGGCGCGGCGGATTTGATTTATCGGATTGTTGCTGCCTTGAAGCCTAAGCGGGCGCTTCTGCTTGCACCGACCTTTTCGGAATATGAGCAGGCGGTTCGTTTGTTTGGCGGAACGGTATATTATCACTTCCTGCGGGAGGAAAACGAATTTCGATTGGAGGAGGATTTCCTGCAATCGCTTAATAGCGTACAGCCGGATATCGTTTTTCTTTGTAATCCCAACAATCCGACCGGGAAAACGGTGTCGGCAGAGCAAAGGTTGAGTACGGCAGCTTGGTGTCGGCGCAATCATGCCATACTGGTGGCGGACGAATGCTTTTTGGATTTTGTGCCGGGCGGAGAGGCGCTGTCCTTGATAAAGGAAGCCGAAAAAAATCCGAGCATTATCGTGCTAAGGGCGTTTACCAAATTTTTTGCCATGCCGGGAGTGCGGTTGGGCTATTCGATTTGCGGGAATGCGGCAATTCGCGAAAAAATATGGGAAGCGGGGCAGCCGTGGAGCGTTTCCGGGGTGGCACAATTATGCGGTGTTGCGGCATTGTGCGACAAAGAGTATATCGCGCAGACCAAGCGGGAGCTTCCGCAGCTGCGAGCCGATTTGCAGACAGAGCTGGAGAAGCTGCCCTTGCGGGTATACGACAGCGCCGCCAATTATATTTTATTTCGGACAAGCCTGCCGCAATTGGAGCAAAAAACGGCAGAACGAAATATTTTGATTCGCAATTGTGCCAATTATAACGGATTGCGTGAGGGATATTATCGTGTGGCGGTAAGGTCTGCGGAGGATAATCGCAGGCTGATTCGGACCCTGTCGGAAATTTTACGAAAAGCATGAAATAAAAGAGAGGTTATCGGGATGATTCATTGGGAGCAAATCAAAAATCAATTGCAGCCGTTGGATGAGGAGGCTTGTCGTGCCGCCGCAGAGCGTCAGGGACAGTTGCTGAAGCCGGAGGGGAGCTTGGGCTTGCTGGAGGATATCAGCATCCGCATGGCGGGAATTACCGGAAAGGTGAAAAACAGCGCCGACAAAAAAAATCTGTTTTTGTTCGGAGCGGATAACGGCGTCTATGAAGAGGGAATCGCTTCGGCACCGCAAGAGTTTACTCATCTGCTGATGAGCCATTATGCGGGGTCGGCGAAATGCGGCATTAACGTCATTTGTGAAGCCAATCAGGTGGATTTTGTAGCGGTGGATATGGGAATCATCGGTAGCTTTGAGGGCTTGAATGTCGAAAACCATAAGCTGATGAACGGCACCTGCAATTTTGCAAAGGAGCCTGCCATGAGCCTTGAAACTGTATCAAAGGCAATGGAGGTCGGCTTTGATTATGCTCGTCGGGCAAAAGAAAACGGATATGATATCATCGGAAACGGTGAGGTCGGAATGGGAAATACAACAACCGCGGCAGCCTGCGTGATGGCGGCGCTGGGAATCTCAGACCCGGAATGTGCAGTGGGCTTGGGTGCGGGCTTGACCGAGGAAGCGTTTGCCCATAAAAAGCAGGTTATAGCCGATGCGCTGAAAAAGCATCAGCCGAACAAGGAGGATATCATGGATATTCTCGGCAAGGTGGGAGGCTTGGATATCGCGGCAATGACGGGGCTGTATATCGGAGCGGCGTATTATCGGCTTCCGATTGTAATCGATGGGGTCATTTCCATTGCGGCGGCACTTCTTGCTTTT
>CAZFQM010000128.1:0-894 GCA_964520995.1 uncultured Oscillospiraceae bacterium | reverse complement strand
GAGGGAGTATATGTTTGCCTCCCATGTTTCCAAGGAGCCTGCCTATCGGCTTGCTGTGGAGGAGCTGCAATTGCATCCGATGCTTCAGCTGGATATGCGGCTCGGAGAGGGAAGCGGCTGTCCGATTGCCATGAAGGTAATTGATACCGCGCTGGCGGTCATGCGGGAGATGAACACCTTTTCGGATGTTGCGGCGGATTCGGAATATCGGGAGGAGCTGCAGGTGGACAACACCAGGGGAGAATAGCCGGTGTCGATTTCGTTTCGGTGCATATTGTAAATAATTGTCTTTTATGGTAATATGTTGTTTTGTTAAAAAGATGTATTGACTTCACATGGTAAATGTGGTAAGGTATATTTGTTTCAAATTTTGCCGATATTTCGGTAAAGCAAAAAGTGAATAGAAAGTTACGGTGTGTGCGTAATGGCACACTGAAAAGGGAATGTGGTGAGAATCCGCAACAGTCACGCTGCTGTATGGTGGACAAAAGCCCAATGATGTCACTGAAGCATTTTTGCTTTGGGAAGGCGGGTGAGTAGGACGAAGCCGAGTCAGAATATCTGCCGTAATAACAGACGATGCTTGTCCTTTCGGCAGAAAAGGATGTCTGAGCGTTAGCGGAGCGGTAAATCGACTTCATCTTTTAAGATGTTGCCGTTGTTTGTTGCACCCTATCGAAAACAAATCGGTATTTTCTGCCTTTACAGTGACACTGTAAAGGCTTTTATACTTGTTTTGTTAAGTTTTGCGAACAGAGGTCATGGGATGTCGGGGGAAGAAATTCGTTTTTTCTGTTCAAATTTTAAGGAGGAGAAAAAATGGTTAAAAAGCTATCTGCTTTGGCGATTGCGCTGACAATTGCCGCATCCTCACTCATCACTGCATGGGCAGGA
>CAZFQM010000127.1:2159-5205 GCA_964520995.1 uncultured Oscillospiraceae bacterium | reverse complement strand
TCCGAAGGGAAAATACAAAATTTCGGTATGTCTCGGAACAGCTTGCTATGTAAAAGGCTCCGGAGATGTTTACAGCAAGCTGATCGAAAAGTTGGGCATCGAAGGCGGCGAATGTACTGCCGACGGTAAATTTTCATTGGAAGCCTGCCGCTGCATCGGTGCGTGCGGATTGGCTCCGGTATTAACTGTAAACGATGATGTTTACGGCAGATTGACAGTTGACGATATTGACAAGATCCTGGAAAAATACAACTAAACCACGCAAAGCAGTTTGAATAAAGGGGTTTACAGATAATTATGAAAATCCGGGAAATCGCTGTGCTTTTGGAGGCTGAGGTACTCTGCTGCGAGGACAAGCTGGACAATGAGGTCTATTCGGCGTGCGGCAGTGATATGATGAGTGACGTATTGGCGTATGTCAAAGACCAAGCGGTTTTGCTGACCGGGCTTGTCAATGCTCAGGTAATCCGAACCGCTGAAATGATGGACATGGTGTGTGTTGTTTTTGTGCGAAACAAGCGACCGACCGAAGAAATGTTGCAGCTTGCCGCCGAGCATGATATGGTGGTGCTTGCAACCTCCAAAAGAATGTATGAGTCCTGCGGCAAATTGTATCAAGCAGGGCTATATACCTTGAGGGAAAACAATGAGTGAAGCATTACATTTTCATTTTAATGTTGACGGAGAAAATTTCACCTCTGCGGGAGAAGCCTCGGTGCAGGTCAAGAAAAAGCTGCGCCAGCTGGGAATGCCGCCGCAGGTGATACGTTGCGTATCAATTGCGATGTATGAGGGCGAAATCAACATGGTAATCCATGCGGGCGGAGGCACTGCCGATGTCTATGTCCGACAAAATGAAATCACCATTCTCTTGGAGGACCACGGACCCGGTATTGCAAACGTCAGCCTTGCCATGCAGGAGGGCTTTTCCACCGCACCGGAAAATGTCCGTTCCCTCGGGTTCGGCGCAGGCATGGGATTGCCGAACATGAAGCGATACACCGACACCATGGAGATCGACACCAAGCTCGGGCGCGGAACGAAAATCATAATGACCGTTCGCACCGATCGAGAGGCACCGGTATAAAATTCAAAGGAAAGTAGGTACGCGGGCAACTGCTTTTATTGACAAAGGCGGAATTGCTCCTTGCTTATGAACACTTATAAACATTCTGTTTCTTTGGAAGTGGAAAAGTGTAAGGGCTGTACCACCTGCCTGCGACATTGTCCGACCGAAGCAATTCGGATCAGAGAGGGAAAAGCGGTAATCAATTCGGAGCGATGCATCGATTGCGGTGAGTGTATTCGTGTTTGCCCAAATAAGGCAAAAAAGGCGATATACCGCAAATTTGAGGATATCGCCGAATACAAATGGAAAATCGCACTTCCGGCTCCGACCCTGTACGGACAGTTTGAAAACCTCGAGGACATTGATTATGTCCTGCAGGGATTGCTTGACATGGGCTTTGACGATGTTTACGAGGTGTCTCAGGCGGCAGAATTGGTCTCGGCATATACCAGACGCTATCTCAAGCGCTCCGATATCAAAAAGCCGATTATCAGCTCGGCTTGCCCGGTGGTAGTCCGCTTAATCGGTCTGCGATTTCCGTCCCTCTGCGATAAAATCATGCCGATCCTACCGCCGATGGAAATTGCCGGAATGCTGGCACGGAAAAAGGCTTTGGAGAAGCATCCCGAACTGACAGAAATGGATGTTTGCGTTTGCTTTATCTCCCCCTGCCCCGCAAAGGTCAGCTATGTCAACAATGGCTTTGCGGGCAAAAAAAGCAATATTGATGCGGTCATTGCAATCAGCGATGTTTACCTGTCTCTGCTCGGCGTCATGAAAAAGGAGAAAACGCCGATACCGGTCTCCCGTTCGGGAATGATCGGCATCAGCTGGGCGGCTACCGGCGGAGAAGCTTCGGCAATCTTCAACGACAAATATCTTGCCGCCGACGGAATTGACAATGTCATCCGCGTACTCGACCAAATCGAGGACGGCAACATCCCCGAGCTGGAGTTTATCGAGCTGAACGCTTGTAACGGAGGCTGTGTAGGCGGAACGATGGCAATGGAAAATCCCTATATTGCCAAAGCAAGATTGCAAACCTTGCGGAGATATTTACCGGTTTCGCAAAACTGGCTCTACAACAACGGCGACGAATCCGATACTCGTATTCCGGATGAATATTTTTTCGAGGAGCTTCCGAGCTATCATCCGATCAACCGATTATCAGGAAGCATGAGCGAATCTTTTAAGATGATGGCAGATATCGAAAAAATCGTAAAACGGTTACCCGACATTGATTGCGGTTCCTGCGGAGCGCCATCCTGCCATGCCTTTGCCGAGGATATCGTATTGGGAGAAGCAACCGAAAACGATTGCATTTTTCGGATGAGAGAACAGCTTCAAAGCCTACTGCGATGCAAGGAGGAGCAACGCCATGACAGTGAGTGAATTAGCGCAAATGACCGACCTGGAGGCGATACTGCTTCCCGACCCGGAGCGTTCTGTTCACGGCGCATATGTCGGTGACCTGCTAAGCTGGGTCATGGGCAGAGCGGCGGTTGACAACGCCTTTATCACCATCATGACCAACGTCAACGTCATTGCGGTAGCAGCTTTAACCGAGCTGTCCTGTGTCATATTTGCGGAAAACACAGAGCTTCCGTCGGAGGTTCTCACCGCGGCGGAGCAAAAGGGAATCAATCTGCTCCGAAGCAGGCTTGCCGCCTATGAAACCTGCTGCTTATTGGGACGGGCAAGCATATGAGCCGTTATTATTACGATCTGCATCTGCATTCCTGTCTATCCCCTTGTGCCGATAATGACATGACACCGAACAATATTGCCGGTATGGCAGTGTTGGCGGGCTTGCAGATTGCCGCACTGACCGACCACAACAGCTGTAAAAATTGTCCCGCTTTCTTTGCAGCCTGTCGACGTTACGGAATCGTTCCGATTGCCGGCATGGAGCTGACAACGGCGGAGGAGATACACTTAATCTGTCTGTTTGAGAGTCCGGAAGCGGCGTTGGAATTT
>CAZFQM010000127.1:0-2149 GCA_964520995.1 uncultured Oscillospiraceae bacterium | reverse complement strand
TTGACCACGCTTTATCGACACATCGAATTTTAATTCGCAACCGAACCGATATTTTCGGGGAACAGCTGATATTGGATGAAAACGATGGCCTCATCGGTACCGAGGAATATCTGCTTTCCAATGCAACCGATTTGAGCATTGAGGCGGCAGTAGCGCTGGCGCGTGCCCATGGTGCGGTGATTTATCCCGCACATATCGATCGAGAGGGAAACGGCATTCTTGCCGTGCTCGGTATGCTTCCCGCGAAGCCTTGGTTTTCTGCGGTGGAATTTCATGACCCAAAGCAGATCACATCCATTCAAGAAACGCATCCCGACATCATCGACAAAAAAATCGTCATCTGCTCCGATGCGCATTATATGGAATCAATTTCGGATGCCGAGCATTTCGTTGAGATAGAGGACGAGCCATACAGTGCCGCCTTGGTGCGAAAAAAACTGTTGTCATGGCTAAGTACCGATCGGAAAGAAGGTTGGCACGGTCGATGAAGGAAATATCGCTGAACATCTTGGACATTGCTCAAAATTCGGTTAAGGCAGGCGCTACCCGAATTGAGATCTCTTTAACACAGCTCGAAACGGTGTTGCAAATCGTCATCAAGGATGACGGCTGCGGAATGAGTCCCGAAATTCTAAAGCAGGTGGAAAATCCGTTTTATACGACCCGCACCACCCGCTCGGTCGGATTGGGAATTCCGTTATACAAAGCGGCGGCGGAGCAAGCCGGCGGCGGAATATCCATCCAATCGGTACAGCAAGGCGAAAACGCCGTTGCACATGGTACAACGATTACGGCGGTCTTTCATACCGACCACATTGATTGTATGCCGCTCGGAGATATGGTCGCTACCTTGTGTACTTTGATTCAGGGAGCACCCGCAATCGACATTCTGTATCAACATCAAACAAACTGCGGTTCAGTCAAATTAGATACCAAAGAAATCCGAAGCGTATTGGGAGAGGATATTCCGACCGATTGCTTTGAGGTAATCAACTGGATTCGGGAATATTTGGAAGAACAATATCAAGCGTTGGAAATTCAGTATAATAAATAATATCAATACAGAAAGGAAAATCAGGATGAAATCATTAGAAGAACTTGCGGCTATCAGAGATAGAATGAAAAGCACTGTGATGCTGCGTGAGGGCAGTAACGCCATTCGCATCGTAGTCGGAATGGCAACCTGCGGTATCTCGGCAGGTGCACGCCCGGTGCTTAACGCCTTTGTAGAGGAGGTCAACAAGCAGGGGCTGCTGGACAAGGCTACCGTAACACAAACAGGCTGTATCGGCATTTGCCGCTATGAGCCGATCGTTGAAGTCTATGAGGCAGGCAAGGAAAAGGTCACCTACGTTAAAATGACGCCGGAAAAAGCACAACGCGTTGTTGCCGAGCATATCAAGGGCGGCAAGGTCGTTGCGGAATATACCATAAGCAATATGGAAGGCTAATATTGGAGGAAAAGAAAATATGTTTCGTTCACACGTACTGATTTGCGGAGGTACCGGCTGTACCTCATCAGGCAGCAAGAACTTACAGGCTGCATTGCAACAGGAATTGGAGGCAAAGGGGCTTTCTGAGGAAATCAAGATTGTCCAGACCGGATGCTTCGGTCTTTGCGCACTCGGTCCTATCATGATCGTTTATCCGGAGGGAACCTTCTACAGCAGAGTCACCGTGGAGGATATTCCGGAAATCGTGGAAGAGCATCTGCTCAAAGGAAGAATCGTGGATCGTCTGGTTTACAATGAGGTTTCGGACGAAGTAACGGATGAAGTTCACGCTTCCCTGAATGATACCGACTTTTACAGAAAGCAACACCGTGTTGCACTGCGTAACTGCGGTGTTATCAACCCGGAGGTCATTGACGAGTATATCGGTATGGACGGCTATGCCGCTTTGGGCAAGGCTCTGACCGAGATGACACCGGAGCAGGTAATCCAGGAAATCAAGGACAGCGGTCTGCGCGGCAGAGGCGGCGGAGGATTCCCGACCGGTGTAAAATGGGGCTTGGCGGCAATGAACGATGCCGACCAGAAATATGTTTGCTGTAACGCCGACGAGGGTGACCCGGGTGCATTTATGGACCGTTCTATCCTCGAGGGTGACCCGCACGTTGTACTGGAGGCAATGGCGATTGCAGGCTACG
>CAZFQM010000126.1:0-5216 GCA_964520995.1 uncultured Oscillospiraceae bacterium | reverse complement strand
TGCCGGGATGAGTGACCCGATTTGTCATGACAAATCGGGTCACTCATCCCGGCATTGGAGCGTTCCACGTTCCATAACGCGGTCAAAACCGCTCCCGCTCGTACTCCCCTGGCAAGCGCCACACTGAAAATCGTTGCCGTCTCCATTTCGGAGGTCAGACAGCCGCATTTGACATACGCTTCCCAGCGATGCAGCAAATAATCGGAGATCGGCATTGTTTCCGGCTCGGTCTCTCCGTAAAAAGAGTCCTTGCTTTGTACCACCCCGACATGATACCGCTTGCCATCTACGTCCTCCGACAGCTCTGCGGCAGCTTCGTCTAATGCTTTCAGCACCTGAAAATCAGCGGCGGCGGGATAATCCGCAGGTAAGTACTCCTTACTGGTACCGTCCCCTCTTACCGCGGCAGAAGCAACCACCAAATCTCCGCCAATTACCTTCAGATTGATTCCTCCGCTGGTGCCGATGCGAATAAAGGTATGCGCGCCGCATTTAATCAATTCCTCTACCGCAATTGCAGCAGACGGACCTCCGATCCCGGTAGACACCACGCTTACCTTTTCTCCTGCCAGCATACCGGTAAAGGTCGTGTATTCACGATTTGATGCAATCTGCTCTGCCTGCTCCAAATAAGCCGCAATGCGCGGAACTCTTCCCGGGTCACCCGGCAGTATCACATATTTTCCGACCTGTTCCGGTGTGACCTGCAGATGAAACTGCTTCTCGCCCTGCAACAAATCTGCCACTGCCATCACCTGACTTTCTCTATCATTTCGCAATCCAATTTAAAATCTGCTCTGTCACAAAGACTGTGCCGGTAGCGCCAAGCGCTGTCGGCAAAAGTCCCAGTTCCTTATAGGACAACAACAATGCGATTGCCAAGCCCGCCAACGCCGATATCATGCTGTTGGTGGAATACAATATTTCCGGAAAGGTCATGGCGCCCAGCACCGCATAAGGCATATAGCTCAAAAAGGATTGGATATATTTATTCTTGATTCTTTTGCGAAAAATTGCCAACGGAAGCATTCTGGGAAGATATGACACCAGTGCGGTCAGCAAAATAAAGAGCAACAATTTGGTATAATTCATTCTGCCGTTTCCTCCCTATGCCGATATTCCGCTTCGAGTTGAGAAGCTGCTTCTCCGTCCTCTGCCTCATCGGTGTAAGCGGGCTTAATATTCGGATAGCGCAGTGCACCGAACAGTGCCGCGGCCACCCCGCAGATAATAACCACCCAGCCGCTTGAAACCCGATTCAAACCGGGAGTATATCGAAAAATACAGCTCAACACAATGGCAATCGCTATCACAATCACAATCGGCTTCGACTTTTTTGCGGGTGGAATGATGATTGCGACAAACATCGCATAAATCGCAATTCCCAACGCACTGACGATTGCCCGTGGTAATATCGAGCTTGCCGCCGAGCCGATGACCGTTCCGCCGACCCAGCCCGAATAAGAGGCAAGAATCAACCCGATCATGTATCGGAAATTCAGATAATCGCTCTGTTGCATTGAAACCGCATAAATCTCATCGGTGTTACCAAATGCCACAATTAGCCTTTGCCACAATGTCATCTTTTCCTCCAGCTTTTGCGAAAGCGAAAGAGACATCAACATATATCGAATATTGATAATCAAAATCGTCAGCGTAATCTCGGTCAAAGCGATGCCGGAGCTGAAAAGTGTAACTCCGACAAATTGTCCGGTTCCGGTAAAGCTGGTCATGGATATTACCGTCGGCGCCCAGACCGGCAAGCCGCGTTCGGAGCCTAACATTCCGAATGCGAAAGCCACCGATAAATATCCGAGTAAAATCGGCAATCCGTCTCGAAAGCCCTTAAAGAAAGTGAGTTTTGCCTGTTTATTCACGATTGTTAAACATTCCTCTGCACAGTAGTCTTTGCATCGGCAGATTTTCTGCCTACAGCTATTATAGCTCTTTTTTTCTCTTTTTTCAATAAGAAACGAAAAATAAATAGAGTGTAATCGCTGCGTGACCGTATCGATTACACTCTGTTTTATCAAAATGATATTTTCTTGTCAATAAGGAGTAAAGTTTCCTCTTATTCGCTGCGCAAAGCCTCAACAGCATCTTTTTTGGAAGCCATTTTTGCCGGGATATGACCGCCGAGTACGGTCAACACCGTGCTGATGATAACCAGCACTATCGCGTGAATCAACTGCAAGTGTGCTACGCCCGAAAGCTCGGTCAAGCGGTACAAAAGCGCATTGATCGGGAAGGTCAGCAACCAGGAAATCACAACGCCGAGCACACCCGAGAACACACCCAATATGCAGGTTTCCGCATCAAATACCCGTGTAATATCCTTTTTCCGCGCTCCCAATGCCCGCAAAATACCGATTTCCTTGGTACGCTCCAGCACCGAGGTATAGGTGATAATACAGATCATAATCAAGCTTACCACCAATGAAATTCCCGCAAATGCAATCAGCACAATGGTAATTCCGTCCATGATACCGCTTGTCATATCGGACATAGTTCCCGCCAAATCGGTATAGACGATTTGATCTTCATTCTCCTTGCCCTCATTATAGGTATCCAAATAGGACAGAATCGAATCCTTGGTTTCAAAATCCTTCGGATACATCATAATCATATAGGGAGTTGTGTCGCCGCCCAAATAGGAAACAAACTGTTCCTTTTCCTCTTCGGTCATAGCCGTCATCTGAATCACGTTTTTATCGGATTCTTTCTGTGCCTTTACAATGTCGGAATCCTTAGCTGTTTCGATCACCATCTGAGCCAGCTCATCACTGTAAGCTATTCCGCTTCCCAAAATTCCGATTTTTACATCCTGCTTCTGGCGAACAATACCGCTGATTTTTACCGTAATATTGTTTTCCGCCTGATACATTTTTTGATAATCGGTATTCGGCAAAAAGGAGCCGAGCTCTGTTTTGAGATAATAATCGTTGTTCGCAATGATTTTCATCTCTGTTCCGACGATAGCCGAGAAGTCAATCGTTTCCTTATCCTCGGTATCAAATCCCAAATTTTTGAGAATGTTATAATCGATGCGGTTTTTGGAATCAATGACCAATACCAAATCGGTTGCGCTTGTCGGATAATTTCCCGCCAGCAAATCGTAATTTTCAGACAAATAGTCATTTTCCTCGGTTCCCAGCTGTTTGGGATAAGAGGACAGACCGATGCTGCTCATTCCGTTGCTCATATTTCCGATTGCACCACTCTGAGAGGAGGAAGCACTTTGCAAAGAAACCGGGGTAATCTTCCCGTCTACATCCCGCAGCATATTCATCGAAACAATATAGGTATATCCGATGCTCGAGCAAATCTCGGGGTCAACCTTATCCAAATAATCGATAAATTCATCGGTAAACATATTGGTATGCAATAAGGTGTTTTCGGTGGGGTCATATAAATACACCTTATCCGAATCGGCATATTCGGTTGTGCCCATAATTTGGTCTTTCATGTTTTCCCGCATGGTCTCCATTGATTCCATATCCACCTCTACCGTGGATTTTGAAATGACAATCGGAAATTCCGCCATGGCATCGCTTTGGAATTCGTTAATCTGCGTCTGAAAACCGGTAGACAAGCTGAGAATCACCGCAATTCCGATAATACCGATACTGGAAGCGAAAGAGGTCAAAAAGGTTCTTCCCTTTTTGGTGCGAATGTTATTAAAAGAAAGCTTCAATGCGGTCCAAAAACTCATGCTGGTCTTTTTCAAGGAAAAACCGTCCGGCTTTTGACGTTCTTGATGCGGATGGTTATCCGAAATAATTTTTCCGTCCTGGAAACGAATGATACGATCTGCATACTGCTCCGCAAGCTCCGGATTATGCGTAACCATAATGACCAAGCGGTCTTTGGCGACTTCCTTAATCAGTTCCATGATTTGAATACTGGTTGCGGTGTCCAATGCGCCGGTCGGCTCATCACAAAGGAGAATCTCCGGATTATTTGCCAGTGCACGTGCGATTGCGACACGCTGCATCTGTCCTCCGGAAAGCTGATTCGGCTTTTTATGCAGGTGCTCCTTCAAGCCGACCTGCTCCAAAACCTCCAGCGCACGGCGATGCTTTTCCTCCGCAGATACGCCGCTCAAGGTCATTCCCAATTCCACATTTGCAACAATGCTCAGGTGCATAATCAGGTTATAGCTTTGGAAAACAAAGCCGACCGAATTGTTACGGTATGCATCCCAATCCTTATCTTTAAAATCGGAGGTTTTCTTGCCTTTAATGCTCATTTCCCCCGAATCATATCGATCTAAGCCGCCGATGATATTCAAGCAGGTTGTTTTTCCGGAGCCGCTGGTTCCCAAAATAGCAACAAACTCCTTTTCGCGAAAAGCAACCGAAATACCGTCTAACGCCTTGGTTTCAATATCCCCGACACGGTAAGTCTTTTTTATGTTTTTCAGTTCAAGCATTCTTCCTGCTTCCTCCTCATGCAAAATCGTATTCCGACACCATACTTGTCTTATACATCATATTGATATTATAAAATTCCTTTACGCATACATCAATGAGTAAATATCAAATATTTTGTAAACAAAAAAACAAGGCGGCTAAAGCCGCCCTGTCATTGATTGAAAATAATTTGCCATTCGACAGTATTATACGATTCTGACCTTGATAACGCCCTCAATAGCATTCAGCTGCTCAACGATTTTATCGTCGATGCTTTCTGCAACGTCCAGCAAGGTATAGGCAATTTCTTTTCTGGATTTATCCTGCATATTCTCGATATTCAAGCCGTTTTGCGAGAACACGGTAGTGATTTGAGAAACCATTGCAGGAATATTTTTATGGATAATGCAGGCTCTTGCCTTACCGCTCCGAGGCATTTCCACCGCAGGCATATTGACCGAGTTTTTGATATTACCGTTTTCCAGATAATCCATAACCTCCAGTACTGCCATCTGCGCACAATTGTCCTCCGACTCCGGCGTGGATGCGCCGAGATGCGGGATTGCAATTACACCGTTTTGACCGATCAGATCATCCGATGGGAAATCGGTAACATAAGCCGCAACCTTTCCGTCAGACAAAGCCGCCAAAATATCTTGGCTGACTACCAGCTCACCACGGGCAAAGTTCAAAATCCGAACGCCGTTTTTCATGGTCGCAATTGATTCGGAATTGATCATTCCCTTGGTATCGCCGTTGCAGGGAACGTGGATTGTAATATAATCACAAGCTTCAAAAATTTCT
>CAZFQM010000125.1:0-5218 GCA_964520995.1 uncultured Oscillospiraceae bacterium | reverse complement strand
CAAATCCGTTTCATTCATAAAAGTGGAAGCAAGCTGAGAAAATAACGGAAATAAAATGGTAAACGCCAATTCAATTAATAATACATATTTCAGCAGCATCCAAAAAAACGATTTATACTTGTTTCTGATTTTGGTTGCCACTCGTTGTGTCGAAAAAGTCATTTTTTAACCCTCCTCCGTTATCTCTTACTGCGCCTTGTCATCAGATTCATAATCAACACGATAAGTCCCAGAACCAACAAAATGACAAGGAAGTACATCCATGCATATGCCGACGCATAACCGATCTTCGATTGCTGAATACCAAGCTCATAAACCTGCTTCATAACCACGTTGTCCGAGCCGGTAAAGGAATCTACTACGGTATAAATCGCATTGACATAAATCATCGGGGTAATCAACGGGAAGGTAATCTTCCAGTAGCAATCCCAGCCGTTTGCACCCTCGATTGATGCCGCTTCATAAATAGACGGGGAAATTGATTGCAGACCTGCAATGAAAATCAGAATCTGCACGCCGCATTGCTTTACGACGCCGAAAATATTGTTGATTGCATCCAGCAAATAGTTAAAGGTCGAGTCATTTAATACCGAACCGCCCAATAAATTTTGGAAGTTCTGCATATTAAAGGTTCCCTGACTGATTCCGCCGGTTGCGATTCCATCCAGTTCATTCATCGCATTTGCCAGAGCATTGCCGCTGGTAGAAGCGGCAATCGCACCGGTAACCAATACTGCCGGAATGAAGAAGATTGCGCGAAACGCCGAACGACCCGGGAGCTTTTGATTCAACAGTGTTGCCACAAACAAGCTGAAAATAATGACAAGCGGCACATTGTACAGCATCTGCGTTGTAATGTTTACCAAGTTACGCAGATAATCCTGCTCGACAAACAACGCATTGTAATAATGCTCAAGCCCAACCCATGTCGTAATAAAATTTGATTCTCCCGCTGCAATCTCCTGGAAAGAAAAAATAAAAGATTTCACGATAATTTCCAAATAGAAGAACAAAAAGCCGATTACCAAGGGGCTGATAAAAACCCAGCCATGCTTTGCCATTCTTTTATCCAGCGAAAGGTTTTTAATTTTAGTTTGTTTTGCCAACACTTACCGCTCCCTTTTCCTAGTTTTTTCTCTCATGATACTATGCGCTCTTTCCCATAGCGGAAATCTCCTCTACCGAGAAAGAAACTACTTGATAGCTCTTAGCGGCTACTGTTACGCCGCCCAAGGATACCGCTTCTTTGTTATAGTTGGTGACAATCTGCTTTCCACCCTCATATACGGTGAGATAAACATCACTTGCCAGCTTATAGTGTCCGGTAATTTCTTTATCGGAAACATCGCCGAGCACCTCTGCCGCCTTTTGATAGGATTCTATCGCTATCGGCAGCCAGTAGCTTTGATCGGTTGCCAAATAGTAAGAGAATGCGGTGGAACGCAATTTGTTGATATTTTGCGCGCTTACCACAAAATGAATGCCGCTTCCCGTTTCAATGGCTTTTAACAAGCTTGTCTGATAATCGTTTGTCATATTTAACGCTTCTACCGCATAATTGATGTGTCCATGCAGCACCATTTGCAGGAAAGGCACGGTCTGCGCATAATCCATATACTCCGAGCTGGAAACAGGGAGGTTGAGGATATGGTCGGCATAGGGGAAAACATAAGCGTTTGCACCGCTCACCATCACATCGTTTTTATCGGACACAGCCGCCAGCATTTCGGCAAATGCTTTCTGTGTCTGATAACGGTTAAAGGTCTGATTGTCATCATAATTTTCCAAAATGTTTTCACCGATCGCGCCGACCGAAAGAGTGGAAACGCCGAGCTTTTGGCTCTGCTTCAAAAATTGCTCTGCATTCTTCTTCAAATCGCCCGGATTCAGGCAGTAAGCAAAGCTCTTTTCGATAATCTCCTCGGTTGCCATGTTCATGGTGGAAGCGTTGTAATATTGATCATTCAGCTTCTTGGTCGCATTGTTCTGGGGACGGAAGCCGTCGAACCAATTATCCTTATACACTCTGGTAAATTCCGCATTCAGGAATACCTTTGCATTGCTTTTTTCGGCATACTCCAACAGCTCCGAGAAGCCGTTCTTGCCGCCGAGCACGTTGCAAAGCTTGAGCTTTTTGTTTAAGCTGTTCATCATACCGCCGTTTACCGCTCCGGTCAACCGCAGATAGGGGGAGGTGATTCCCGCCTCAGCCAGCTTATCCAACAGCTCCATGTCCTGCTCAAAGGTGGTCAGCGCCACTTCATGGTTCACCGGGAAGAGCAATACACGCTCATTGACGTTCACACTGCCCAGTGTCTCAAGATAAAACGGAAGCGTCGAATCCGACTTGTTATTCAGCATTCCCTTTTCCTTGAGGTAGTCACGATAGGATTTCGCCATTCCGTTGTAGGAAATATCATCGTTCAAAATCCGATAGCGAACCTTGTAAAGGCAATCCGGCAACGTTTCGTTGTAGTTACTGATTTCAACATATTTCCAGCCGTCCGAAACGGACTCGGTCTCACTTTCCTGGTGCACGAATACCGGGTAAAGGCTTTTCACCGCGCCCGAATAATCCGCTGTCACCTCGGAAAGCGCTTCGCCCTCCTCGATAATGGCAAACAGCGCCGCATTATTGCGAGAGAAGCCGAACACCGGAAGATTTGCCGTTTCATTGCCGTATACGTTATCGACATATCCCAGGCTGCTGTATATCTTCTTGGTGATTCTTCCCAAACGATAGCTGTCCTTTTTCAGGTCGATAATCGCACCGCTTCCGTCCGGCAAGAAGATTTGATTTGCCTGCTCCTTTTCGGTCGCAGTTAAATTCTTCAGCAAATCCAATTTCTTGAGCAAATATTTATCGGTATCATAATAAATCTCGGATGCCGGTACCTCTGCAATGAAGTCACCGTTGTCCAGATAAAGCTTCAAAGGAATCTGAAATACCGGTGAGCTTTCTGCCGCATCCTCGGTATATTTAATCTCCTCATATTCCTTGTCCAGTTGCTCCTCGGTAAAGCCCGCCTCGGAGAAATACTCGGACAGCATCTCCTTTTCACGGTCGCTGACGCCGCCGTTGAGGACATACATATTTTCTTTTTCCAGCATCGGATATTGATCGAGCATATTATCCTCTGCGGCAATTTCCGGCGTATACAAAGTATAACGCAATTCTGTCTTTCTTCTCTGACTATCGGTTAAATGATTCAGAATCAACTCTTCAAATTGCTTTTCCCGCATGATGTCCGGTACAAGGTAGCGGGTGGTCATCTCACCGACCACAAATTTTGCCGTCAGCTTTCCGTCGGCAATTTCCACCTTATATTGTCCCTTGGAGATACAATCAACCCAAGAGTCCAAAACCACATCGTTGCCGCCGATTAAGCCGGCGTTTACCACAAACAAAGAGTTATATGCCGTATTGGTGTTATCGGTGCTTTCGTTGGTAAAAGGACGGCTTTCCCAAACCGTTTCTCCTTTTTCCAAGCGGATATCCATGGTAGACGGATTCACATATAAAGTGGTATCGCCATCCCGGTCAACCTGCACATAATCGGTATAGGGAACATCGAAATCGTATTCCGGATTCCATCCGGAATGCTCGCTTTTCCCGCTCGAAGAACACCCCGCGGCAGAAAGCGCTGACAGGCAGATTGCCATGACAAGCGCCGTTATTTTAACACGCTTCAAGTATCGTCACCTCATTTACAAACGGTAGGATAATTCTGTAATCACATTATAGATAAATCCGTATAACTTCTGTGACAGCGAAATAAAGAGCATCAATAAAAATGCAATAATCAGCATTCCTACTATGGTTAACAATGTTGCCACGATATTTTTGGTAAAGCTATAATTGTGAATCGTAAGCGTTCCGAAAAAGATCAGCAGAATGCTCCAGCCGTACGCAATTCCGGTCAAGCCCGTAATGATAACCGATTCCTCCAAGGACAGGAAGTTCGCGATAATCGTCGAAAACGGTAAAATCAAAACAAGCGGCAGCATCGCATAGCCGATGGTTACATAAATGTGCTTGAAGCTTCCCTCTCCGTCAAACAAAGAGGTAACACAATAGTTGGCAACGCCGAACAGCAGGAACGGGAACAAAAATCCCACGGCATTTCCGATTAAGCTGGTCTGCTCGTCCATTACAGCGGAGAACAGATAGCCGGACAAGTAGCTGGAAATCAAATACATGACCACAGCAGCCGCCATAATAATGGAAGCACCTGCCACGCCGCCTCTTCTGTGTCTTTGTATCATATAGAAGCCGTCAAACGGATGGAAAATCGGATAAAACGCGTACTGAAGCTGCTTTTTCACCCCGATTTTCGCGGGCGGATTCAAATCGTCCGCATGATTTATCGCTTTCACCTTTTTCAGCAGGAAAGAGGCGACAAGCACCACCACGATGACCGCCGTCGGAATCAAAACCAACAGCAAGCCGACCGATTGATTCCGCTTTTCGGCAAACGCTTTAGAATAATCCTCTTTTTTATCTACCAATTCAAAATATTCCATTGCGGTATCATAATCCTTGTTACGCAAGCAAGCCTTACCGATATCCGCATAGATAATATCCAGATTGGCGTTAAGCGGCAATGCTTCCTGCCATTTGGCAAGCGCCGCATCGTATTTTCTGTCCTTTTGCAGGCCGATAGCCTCTTCTACCAGCGTTCCGTAAGCAGAGGGCTCAAAGACCGTAACCGCACCTGCATCCTTATCCAATACGACAAGGTTATGTCCTTGATATGCCAAGGAGGAAACAGAGCTGAAAAAGCCCTTTTGAGTACCATGACCACCGAATACGCAAAGCAGATTTCCCTCTTTGGTATAGGTAAAGATTCTCTGTTTTGTCACGTCGATTACCGAATACATTCCGAGAGAGTTTGCGGTTACTCCGGCGAACGCGGAAACCGCATCGTCGATTTTTGCGGTGGTATCAATATCAATATCTCCTGCCGGAGGATAAAATCCGTTTCTTTGCAGGATGTCATCTCCGGAGGGATTGAGCCGTTTTACCGGAGCATAGTCACTTGTTGTGCTACCCGAGGTCAACGCCTGATATTGCTTTGTTTTATCGAGTGCCGAAGAAGCAACAAACAAAAATCCCTCCGAGTCAATTTCAATATCATTGTAGTCAGCCGGGATATTTTGCACACTGCTTTCCCGCTGTGCCTTTGTCATAAAGGTACGCCAAAACAGGTCGATTGCC
>CAZFQM010000124.1:2289-5330 GCA_964520995.1 uncultured Oscillospiraceae bacterium | reverse complement strand
TGGAACGATTTCCGTCACCGCGTGATTCAACGGTCGGCTTTGCAACCTGTTCACGTTGCGGCTCTTCTTCGGTTCGAATCTGTACGGTCAACATCATCTTGATGGTATCCTCGCGGATGGAGGCAACCATTTCATCGAACATATCAAAGCCCTCAATACGGTATTCCACAACCGGATCACGCTGACCGTAGGAACGTAACGAAATGCCCTGACGCAGCTCCTCCATGGCATCAATATGATCCATCCATTTGGAATCGACATTACGCAGTAAAACAACACGCTCCAATTCGCGCATGATCTCGGGTCCGAATTTTTCTTCCCGCTCTTCATACAGCTTGGTGGCTTTGTCAATTAAGCTCTTGGTGATGTCGGCTTTTTCCACCAATCCCAAATCCTGACCCTCAAAGTTCAAATCATCCTCTTCGGTGATATAGCCGAGAAAATGATCCCGCAAGCCGTTTAAGTTCCAGTTGTCATGGTCATCGGTATCGCTGAGATAGACACTGACGGTGTCGGTGATGGAATCGCGGAGCATATTCATGATATAGTCCTTCAGATTTTCGCCGTCCAGCACCTTGTTCCTCTGACCGTAGATCAGCTCTCTTTGCTTATTCATAACATCGTCAAATTGGAGAACGTTTTTACGAATGCCGAAGTTACGTCCCTCAACCTTGCGCTGTGCAGACTCAATGGAGTTTGTCAATATCTTGTTTTCAATCGGCTGATCTTCTTCGATACCAAGCGAATTCATCAGATTTTGAATCCGCTCGCCGCCGAACAAACGCATGAGGTCATCCTCTAATGAGAGGTAGAAGCGGCTTTCACCGGGGTCTCCCTGACGTCCGGCACGTCCGCGCAGCTGGTTGTCAATACGTCTGGAGTCATGACGCTCGGTACCGATGATGAATAATCCGCCCGCTTCGCAAACCTCTTGTGCCTCCGCCTTGATTTCTTCCTTATATTTGGCATTCAGCTCTTTGAATTTCGCTCTTGCTTCCAGGATTTCTTCGTCGTCGGTTTCTCCGAAAGCGGTAGACTCGTTGATCATTTCTTCGGTATAATTCAGCTTACGCATTTCTGCCTTTGCCAGGTATTCCGCATTACCGCCCAGCATAATATCGGTACCACGTCCCGCCATGTTGGTGGCTATCGTGACCGCACCCTTTTTACCTGCCTGGGCGATGATTTCCGCTTCCTTTTCGTGGTATTTGGCGTTTAAGACTGCGTGCTTAATACCACGGCACTTCAGCATGGAGGCGAGCAGCTCGGATTTTTCGATGGAAATGGTTCCGACCAGCACCGGCTGTCCTTTTTCGTGACAAGCGATGATCTGCTCAATGACCGCATTGAATTTGGCTTTTTCGGTCTTATAAACCGAATCCTCCCAATCCTTTCTCATGACCGGCATATTGGTCGGGATTTCGATAACATCCAGCTTATAGATTTCGCGGAACTCGGATTCCTCGGTTAAAGCGGTACCGGTCATACCTGCCAGCTTATTATACAGGCGGAAGAAGTTCTGGAAAGTGATGGTGGCAAGGGTTTTGGACTCCCGCTCGACGCGAACACCCTCTTTGGCTTCAATCGCCTGGTGCAGACCCTCATTATAGCGGCGTCCCAGCATCAAACGACCGGTAAACTCGTCTACGATGAGCACCTCTCCGTCCTTTACCACATAGTCAATGTCACGCCGCATAATACCGTGCGCCTTGATTGCTTGATTGACGTGGTGTTGAATTGTCATGTTGTCCGCATCCATCAAGTTGTCAATGTTGAAAAATGCTTCCGCTTTTTTGACACCCGACGGAGTCAGCGTGGCTGTTTTTGCTTTTTCATCAACGATATAATCGGCATCAACGCCCTCATCGTTATCTACCTTGTCATCTAACTCCGCTACGCGGTATACCTTTAAGGTTTTGGCAAAATTATTTGCAACCGTATAAAGCTCGGTCGATTTATCTCCCTGACCCGAAATAATCAAGGGCGTTCTGGCTTCGTCGATTAAGATGGAGTCTACCTCATCGACGATGGCGTAACGGAAATCACGCTGTACCTTTTGCTCCTTGTAAATCACCATATTGTCACGCAGATAATCGAAGCCCAGCTCGTTGTTGGTACCGTAGGTGATATCGCAATTATATGCGGCACGGCGCTGGTCGTTATTTAAGCCGTGTACAATCAAGCCGACTGTCAAGCCGAGATAGCGATATACCTTTCCCATCCATTCCGAGTCACGCTTCGCCAGATAATCGTTTACCGTGACGATATGCACGCCTTTTCCCTCAAGCGCATTTAAATAGGCAGGCAACGTTGCCACCAGAGTTTTACCTTCACCGGTACGCATCTCGGAGATTCTGCCCTGATGCAGGACAATACCGCCGATGATCTGAACCGGAAAATGCCGCATATTCAGTACGCGGTCACTGGCTTCGCGGCAAACCGCAAAGGCATCCGGCAGAATATCGTCGAGGGTTTCCCCTGCGGCAAGTCGTTCCTTGAGCACCGCTGTTTGCGACTTCAGCTCTTTCTCGCTCATTGCCTTGTATTTTTCCTCTAATGCAAGAACTTGATCCTTGATCGGTTCAATCCGTTTCAGCTCTCTTTTGCTGTAAGAGCCGAATAATGCAGAAATCAATCCCATCTATGACACCTCAACCATCTTAAAAATAGTAACAAATTCCGGTCATTTACATTTCCAAAATCTTGTCATGATAATATAATCAGTTATAAGTATATCGTGTTTTTGCAATAAATGCAATAGTTGAGTTGTTAAATTTTCGGTAAAGGCTTATTCTCGGTGATTTTCACAATCGGAAAGGAAATTTACATCTACTTTGCGCATTATATCGCCGGAATATTTTATGGTTTATCTATTGTTATTTCGGCAAAAATACGTTATAATGATTTTAAAGCACGATGCGCTTTAAAATCATTGAAACGCTGCTCGCTTCGCTGCGCAAAAGGTATGCGTTTGAATGAAAGGTCGAAAGCACGATGCGCTTTAAAATCATTGAAACGCTGCTCGCTTCGCTGCGCAAAAG
>CAZFQM010000124.1:0-2189 GCA_964520995.1 uncultured Oscillospiraceae bacterium | reverse complement strand
GTATGCGTTTGAATGAAAAGACGCAGATAAGCGAAAACAGCACGATATGTCAAATTACTTTTCAAAAAAACGGGGGATTCCCGATTTGAAACGAAAGGAAACGGAATGAACGATAACAATTTATCCGATTTCGGAAAGGAATTGAGTGACACAGTTCAGCGGGCGATTCAAAGCGGGGATTACTCCCATTTGAAGGAAACCGTGAATAAAACGGTGAAAACTGCAGTGGATCAAACCGTAACCGTGGGCAAGCAGGTGTCCGAAACGGTCAAAAGAAATGTCTATAACAGCCAAGCGGTTTATCGGAAACAGCATTCCGAAACAAAACAATATCATTATCAAGCACCGCAGAAGCAGTACCGTTCGCAGCAGCCGGCAGGGCAATATTATCCCGTCTCTGCTGCTTCTCCGAAAAACACCCTGGTAAAGGTGGGAAATGTCGGGAACATTTTTCGCATCATCTTCGGTATCTGGGGCTCACTCTGTATTTTTGCGATACCGATGACAGTGCCGTATATCCTGATGGGAGAGCTTGAGTATCTCTCTACGCTGTGTGTGGGAAGCGTAGCGGCTATCGTCGGCCTTTTCCTTTTGATTAGCGGAATACGCGGCTTCGGACGTGTCAAGCGTTACGAAAAATACTGTCCGCTATTGATGAGCAAGCATTATTGTACGATAGAACAATTGGCAAAATCGGTCGGCAGAAAAACGGAATTTGCCTTAAAGGATATTGAAAAAATGATGCGGAAGCTGTGGTTTCCGCAGTGCTATCTGGACGATCAAAAGACCTCGATTATGCTTGGCGACCAAATGTATCGGCAATATCGGCAGGCGATGCTGAGCAAGCAACAACGGGAACAAACAGAGGAGCAGTGCCGAAAGAATCCCGACGGCTTGGAGGCGGTCATTGCCGAGGGGCAAAAGTGTGTGCGACAAATTCATTCCGCAAACGATCTGCTGCCGGAGGAGAAAATATCCGAAAAGCTGGAACGCTTGGAAACGGTGATTGCCAAAATATTTTCTTATGTGGAGCAGCATCCCGAAAAGCTTCCCGAAATTCGGCGGTTTATGAATTACTACCTACCGACTACCATCAAGCTGGTCAAGGCATATTGTGATTTCGAACAGCAGCCGCTTCAGCTCCAAACGGTGGCAGATGCCAAACGGGAAATCAGCGATACCCTGACGGTAATCGGCAATGCGTTCGAAACCTTGCTGGAAAGCCTATATCAAGACGATGCATTGGATATTTCAACCGACATATCTGCGCTGAAAACCGTCTTGACCCAAGAGGGCTTGGTAAAAGAAAATTCCGAGAAATAATATACAGGAGGATAAATACGATGAGTGAAGAAGTGAAATTGACCCTGGAGCCGTTTGAAAGCAGTGCCACAGCTGAGGAAACGGCGCTTACCGCCAAAGAAAAGGCGACTCCCGAGGCTTTTGATGAGAGCACGTTGACCGAAGAAGAACGGAACATGATTGCGGAGTTTTCCGATAAAATCGAAATCGGCAATGCCGGAATGATTTTGCAATACGGCGCCGGTGCACAGAAGAAAATTGCCGATTTTTCGGAAAATGCCCTCAACAATGTCAAGGCAAAGGATATGGGCGAAATCGGAGAGATGCTTGCCGAGGTGGTTGTGGAGCTGAAAGACTTTGATGTCGAGGAGCAGAAGAGTGGCTTTCGCTTGTTCCGAAGAATGTCCAACAAGGTGAATTCTCTGAAAGCGAAATATGACAAGGCGGAGGCTAATGTCAACAAGATTTGCGAGGTGTTGGAGAATCATCAGGTCGTTTTATTGAAGGATATTTCGATGCTCGATAAAATGTATGACATGAATAAATCCTATTTTAAAGAGCTGTCCATGTACATCATCGCGGGAAAGAAAAAGCTGAATCAGGTAATGCAGGAGGAGCTGCCGGCATTGCAGAAAAAAGCGGCGGAAACCGGTTTGCCCGAGGATGCGCAAGCGGCGAATGACTTGGCTGCGATGTGCAATCGCTTTGAAAAGAAGCTTTATGACTTGGAGCTGACCCGTACCGTTTCCATACAAATGGCGCCGCAGATTCGCTTGGTGCAAAACAATGACACATTGATGACCGAGAAAATCCAAACAACATTGGTCAATACGATTCCGCTGTGGAAGAGTCAGATGGTACTGGCGCTGGGCTTGCAGCACACGCAA
>CAZFQM010000123.1:0-5371 GCA_964520995.1 uncultured Oscillospiraceae bacterium | reverse complement strand
GCAGTGATGGAAAAACAACGAATTATTCAAGAATTTGTTCCCGGTAAGCAGATTACCCTGGCACATATTATCGCCAACCCGGTACCGGAATTGTGCGACAAGCTGGGAATTGTCGATGAGGGCAACAATGCGTTGGGAATTTTAACGATAACACCGAGTGAGGGCGCAATTATTGCGGCGGATATCGCAAGTAAGGCGGCAGGCGTGTCCTTGGCTTTTGTTGACCGTTTCAGCGGTTCGGTTGTTGTTTCCGGAAATGTTGACAGTGTGGAATCCTCACTGAGAGCCGTTTTGGAAATGCTGTGCGAGAAAATGAAGTTTGCTCCCGCGCAAATTACCAAAAACTAAGCCTTATCATCTGACGGCAGGAAGCAGAGCCGAAAATAAAATGGGAAGGGTTTTACGAAGCAATGAAAAAATTTATGCTGGTTGGTGCGGTAAGCGCCGGTAAAACCAGCTTGATGCAGGCTATTTACGGGTATGACCTAAGCTATCAGAAAACGCAGGCAATTGATTTTCAGGATAACATTATCGACACCCCCGGAGAATATTTGGAGCAGCGGTTTCGGTATCGCTCCTTGGGCATTACGGCGGCAGATACCGATTTGATTGTGCTGGTACAATCCTGTACCGATCTGCGTTGTGTCTTTGCACCGGGCTTATCCAGTATGTTTGCCAAGCCGATGGTAGGGGTAGTCACCAAAATCGATCTGGCAAAATCTCCGACCGATATTGCCAGGGCAACGAAAAATTTGCAGCTTGCCGGCTGTAAAACGATTTTCGAGATCAGTAACAAGGATAAAACGGGAATTCCGGCATTTCGAGAGTATGTCGGGATGGAAACGGAGTCCTCCTCCGCACAAAAGGAATAAAGTGCCGTACGGCAAAACGATAAGCAATTTTTTAAGGAGATGAAATAAGATGGAATTAAAGAAATGTCCGATCTGCGGCGCCGATAACAGCGAGTTGGCAAAATTTTGCTATTCTTGCGGTGCCGATTTGGGAATGGAACAGCATCAATCGGTATATGAGCAGCCGGTTGCCGAGTATCAAGCACAGTATCAAGATCCGGAGATGTCCCGCACACAGGGTGTTTATCAAGTACCTCCGCAGGATGCACCTTACACGCAGGAGCAATATCAAGTACCTCCGCAGGATGCAGCTTACACACAAGGTCAGTATCAAGCACCTCCGCAGGGATACACGCAAGAGCCCTATCATATCCCGCCGCAGGGAAATCCGTATGCGCAGGGACCTTATCAAATGCCCCCGCAGGGAAATCCTTACGGACCGCCTTTCATGAATCCGATTCCGTACGGATATTCTCAAAAAAGCAAGCTGGCTGCCGGCTTGCTGGGAATTTTGCTCGGCTCCTTCGGGGTACATAATTTTTATTTGGGCTATACCGGAAAAGCGGTTGCACAGCTGCTGATTTCCGTTTTGTCCTGTGGAACGTTAGCGGTTGTTTCCTCTGTATGGGGCTTGATTGAGGGCATTATGATTTTGACCGGGTCGATCAATACAGACGGAAAAAATGTACCGCTGACAGATTGAGCAAAAGCGAATGATTTTGTGTCAAACGGAATACTTACAAAATAAAAGTGAGGAGCATCACGAATGTTTAATGATATGATGGATACGATAGGCTTTGTCAAGGCGGCAGACCCGTTGCTCGGTGAGGCAATGGAAAAGGAGCTGTTTCGTCAGCGCAGAAATTTGGAGCTGATTGCCAGCGAAAATATTGTTTCTCCGGCAGTTATGGCGGCAATGGGCAGTGTTTTAACCAATAAGTATGCCGAGGGATATCCCGGCAAAAGATACTACGGCGGCTGTGAATATGTTGATGTTGTGGAAAATATCGCCATTGAGCGGGCAAAGGAGCTGTTCGGCGCAGAGCACGTAAATGTTCAGCCCCACTCCGGTGCTCAGGCTAATACAGCGGTATATTTTGCATTGCTGGAGCCGGGCGATACCGTGCTCGGAATGAATCTGGCGCATGGCGGTCATTTGACCCATGGCTCTCCGGTAAATATTTCCGGTAAATACTATCAATTTGTTCCGTACGGAGTGGATGACCGGACACATCGTATTGATTACGATAAGGTGCGCTCTTTGGCATTGGAGCATAAGCCGAAGCTGATTGTTGCAGGTGCAAGCGCCTATCCGCGTGCCATTGATTTTGCAAAGCTTTCGGAGATTGCAAAGGAATGTGGCGCATATCTCATGGTTGACATGGCGCATATTGCCGGTTTGGTTGCTGCGGGCTTGCATCAATCCCCCGTTCCGTATGCCGATATCGTTACCACTACAACACATAAGACCCTGCGCGGACCGCGTGGCGGTATGATTATGTGCAAGGAGGAGCTTGCGGCGAAAATCAATAAGGCTGTTTTCCCCGGAACACAGGGCGGTCCGCTGATGCACACCATTGCGGCAAAGGCAGTTTGCTTCGGAGAGGCACTGAAGCCGGAATTTAAACAGTATCAGCAAACGATTGTAGATAATGCACAGGCGTTGGCGAAGGGCTTGACAAGCCGTGGCTTTGAGCTGGTATCCGGTGGAACGGATAATCATTTAATGCTGGTTGACCTCAGAAACTTTAATTTGACGGGAAAAGAGCTGGAGAAGCGGTTGGATGAGGTTTATATCACCGCAAACAAGAACGCTATCCCGAATGACCCGCAAAGTCCGTTTGTTACCAGTGGCGTGCGTATCGGTACACCGGCAGTAACCAGCCGTGGCTTGCAACCGGAGGACATGGAAGAAATTGCCGAGTTTATCTATTTAACCGCAACTGATTTTGAAAAGTCATCCGATGCGGTTCGTGCCGGCGTAGAAGCACTTTGCAAAAAATACCCCTTATATGAATAAACCGAAATGAAAGATTGCCGCCGCTTTTTGCGGCGGCAATCTAAACTTTGCGGAGCTTTTATAAATGTCACGTAGGCGGACATGAGCCGCCGCAGTGACACCTTGAGAGAAAATCGGCGGGGAGCGGTAAGCGGAGCCGATTTTCGACGGAAAAGGGGGAATCGGGGGAAAACGCAGAACAAGGCTCTTTTGCCGCAGTGATTGCGTTTGTCCCGTCGAGAAAGTGTCGATGAAAGCGACACTTTCAAATTCCGCCGCTTTTTGCGGCGGCAATCTAAACTTTGCGGAAAAGAAGCGGGAAGTAATAAGCTTAACCGCAGTGCATCGGATATCGGGAGGAGATCATCATTATGGCAACACCATTGGCAGATCGCATTCGTCCGTCTGTCTTGGAGGATGTGGTGGGACAAAAGCATATTATCGGAGAGGGACAATATCTTTCCAATATTATTCGGTCCGGTCATATTCCGAATTTGATTTTTTACGGGCCGTCCGGGGTGGGAAAAACAACAGTGGCACGGATCATAGCGGCTTCCGCCAATAAGCGATTGCACAAGCTCAATGGAACCAATGCTTCGATTGGGGATATCAAGGACATTGTCAAAGAAATTGACACGATGTTCGGATATAACGGCATTTTGCTCTATCTGGATGAGATACAATACTTAAATAAGAAGCAACAGCAATCCTTGCTGGAATACATCGAAAACGGTCAAATTACCTTGATTGCTTCTACGACCGAAAATCCGTACTTTTATATTTATAACGCGATTTTAAGCCGTTGTACCGTGGTGGAATTTAAACCGGTTGAGCCGTCCGAGGTGGAAAAGGCGTTGGTTCGCAGCCTGGATATTTTGGGGAAAGAATACGGCTGTCGGTTTGTCCCCGAGGAGGGGGTTCTGTCCTATATCGCACGGGGCTGCGGCGGAGATGTCAGGAAGTCCTTAAATACAATAGAGCTTTGCTGTTTGTCGTTGGATTCGTCGGCGGAGCAACGGCAGATTGATATGGCCTTGGCGAAGAAATTAACACAAAAAAGCTCGATGAAGTACGATCGAGACGGCGACGAGCATTATGACATTTTGTCGGCATTTCAAAAGTCCATTCGCGGCTCCGACCCCGATGCGGGACTACATTATCTGGCACGGCTGTTGGAGGCGGGAGATTTAATATCGCCCTGCCGGCGATTGCTGGTCATTGCAAGCGAGGATGTCGGCTTGGCATATCCGCAGGCGGTATCCATTGTAAAAGCCTGCATTGACAGCGCCATGCAGTTGGGATTGCCGGAGGCGCGCCTTCCGTTGGCTGAGGCTGTACTGTTGCTTGCCACCGCGCCGAAATCCAACAGTGTAATCATGGCAATTGATGCGGCAACGGAGGATATCCGTGCGGGTCATTCCGGAGAAATCCCACAGCACCTGAAGGATAGCCATTACGGCGGGGCGGCAAAGCTGGGGCGCGGAACGGAATACCAATATGCTCATCTGTTCCCGAATCATTATGTAAAGCAGCAATATTTGCCCGATGCCATTAAGGAGCGTGTTTATTATCAATACGGTGATAATAAAAACGAGCAGGCTGCGAAAAAGTATTGGGACAGTATCAAATAAAGCGGTACCGAGTTTAAAAAAGACCGTTCCTTTTAGGAACGGTCTTTTGCGTACGATTAAAATTCTTCCGATTGGATATAACGTTTTCCATATTTATCATACAGAAAGTCTATCAGTAATTGAAGTGCCTTAAAGGCACAGACAGCGGCAATAAGAGATAAAAAAATCTTACAAAAAAGTTTCATGGTAAACCGTTCCTTTCTACATGAAAAGTGAAACACCTGTTTTATACATTGTATCAATTTTTCTGTGGAAAATCAAGATATTTTCAGTGATTTACAGATGTTTTTTCTTCGATTCGGCATTTTGACGATAAGATAAGAATAAAATATAAATTTTTACGAAAAATGAAAAAAACAGTTGAGATAAATCATCGAAAAGGTTATAATAAAAGAAGAAGTGTATTGCCGACACTTTGTATGTCGGTTTCCTTTAAAAATACAGATAGAGATGCATTTGATTTTCATCATCCTACAGTGATATACCATCGGTGGGAGAGGGTTCCTTAAAAATGAAAGATACGTATTATCGAGTACAGAGAAAAAAAATAAATAAGAGAAATTCGCAGCTGATTCTGCTGGGAGGAATTGCGGCGATCGTTTCGCTGAGCGTTATCGTGGCGGCGGCGGTTATGAATCAAACGGAACAGCACAATAGGCTGTATGCTTCGGCTTCCTCTCATGCTTCGTCGCAGGCTTCTTCCATTGCGGCAACATCCTCTGAGGCGATTTCCTCGGCGGAAGAAGTAAGCTCGGTGGTTGCCGTTGCTTCCAAGACGGCGGATTCGAGCACGGTCTCTGCTGAGCAAGCTGTTCCTGTTTCCTCAGTTGTTTCGGCTTTCGTTTCCTCGGATGTGAAAGAGGTAAGCTCCGAAACGGTTTCGGAGGAGG
>CAZFQM010000122.1:0-5378 GCA_964520995.1 uncultured Oscillospiraceae bacterium | reverse complement strand
GTTTCATGAACGGAGTCGCAGCTCTTTTCGCTTACGCAGTAGCTAAATTTTCGAATACCCGAAGCTGTTGACGATTGCATCAATCTTTCTACCCTCTTTGCAGAACGGACATTCATCATACTTGTAGGTATGATAATCCGGGATGTCCTCGGGGGTAAACAGCGCTTTAATCGGAACGTGATACTGATTTTCAATCGCACTGAACAATGCGGAGATTCCCACAACCTTGCCGCCGTAATATTTGATGCATTCCAACGAGCGGATAATGGATTTTCCGGTAGAGGCAGAAGCAATCAACAGCAGAATATTTTTGCCCCATACGCATTTCTGAATATTGTCACGGAAAATCATCTGACCGTTGTTGTTAAATTCGGGGGTAATAATCCGAATCGTCTCATCTCGATTCATGACGCCGTATCCGTTTTCGGCAAGTCGGTCGGCAAGATAAGCGGCAATGACCTCGGTGCCGTCCATGCATACAATGGTATCGACGATGGTGTTGGTTTCATACTCCTTGGCAAGCAGCTCCCCTGCAATCATCGCAACATTGTGCTTGGTTTTGATTCCGGTCATGTCAATATAATAATTGATATGGGAATGGTTGGTGGCAAAATGCCCCGGGATGATTTTGATTTTCAGTGCCTTGTCCTGCTTTGAAAAAATGTTGATGGCTCTTGCTTCCATAATATTACACATTCCTTTCTGTGTCGGAAATCTATTGCAATATTATCATAGCATATTTTATAAAAAAGTGCAATCACATTTTTATTTTTCAGATGATAAAATAGCGTCTCCTACCCGACCGAAAGGAAGCTGTTGGGAAAGCGGTTGTGAAAGTTTACAGAATATTTACAGCCGTTCATCGAAAAAGGATGTAAATCTCCGGCAAAAGCGGTATGATAGAATGGATATGTAATAGCGCTTCCGCTCACGGCGGGAATCGAAGCATAGCGGAGAATGGATGCTGAACGCAATCGCCTGCTTCTCAACGAAGCAGCCGGATTACAAGAAGGGATGGAACCGAAATGTCACAGGAGCATTTGGATTTGGAGGAAGTAAAACGACGTCAGCAGCAGCTGGTCGAGATGAAAAAGATAAAACAGGGACAGATAGAAGCGCCGCAGGTAGATTTGGAGGCGGAGAAAATCGTACCGCATACCGCCAAGGAAAAGCGGCAAAATTTCTGGTATCACTATAAATGGGTGACGATCGGGTCGATATTGGGCGCGGCGTTGCTGATATTTTTCATCGTGGACATGGCAACTAAGGAAAAATATGACCTTACCATCATGGCGTTTAATCAATATCAGGGATATCTGAATACCGAGGTGCAGGCGAAAACCTTTGAGCAGTTTTCTTCGGACATCGACGGAAACGGCGAGGTCAATGTGTTGCTCAACGGCGTGCAAACCTATAACGGAGAGACCGCTTCGGGCACGATGGTAAATCCTCAGCTGGCACAAACGGCGAGCACCAAGCTGTTCGCGGGAATGCAGACCTTTGAGGGCTTTATCTTCCTGATGGATGAGGGTACCTATAACTCGATTGTAACCGATGCCGAAACAGGCGAAAAAGCCGACATCTTCCTGGATCTTTCCCAATACAGCGAGCAAAACGCCGCTTTCCAAGGCGATAAACTGTATTTAAAGGATACGCAATTGGCAAAGGATTGGGGCTTTAAGGAGGTTCCGGAGGATCTGTTCTTGTGCTTACGGGACTTCGATAAATACCAAACGGGGAAAGAGAGCAACCGCGTGAAAAAGCTGCGGGAGCAGTATGCACAGGAGAAAGAAGTTTTCGACAAGATTGTCGAATCGGTGTTGAAAACACCTGCTGATAGCAGCGTTTCTTCCTCCGCACAGCAGTAAAGCGACCGATATCATCCACCCAAAAGCTCATGCATTGTTGCAATGCATGAGCTTTTCCTGTTTTCCATCGCAGAGGGTGTTTTTATCGGCTTCCACCGTCGAGTAAAATCGGTTGCAGCTGGTAATTTTCCAGCGCGGCGGAAATCGTCAAAGCCAGCTTGTCAAAATCCGCAACCACCGAGGTCGGCTTCTTTTCAAAATTATCCTGCGCCATCGGCACAAAAAAGTAGTGCTTGCGGTTCATGAGTGCACCGATGTTTTTTGCGGAATTGCTGAGCGCATCGTTGGTGGAAACGGCGATGACGACAGGGCGTGCAATGCGGAGATGGGATTTGACCGCCATGGTAACCGGCGTGTCTACAATACCGAGCGCCAGCTTGGCAAGAGTGTTCCCGGTGCAGGGCACGACCGCCAGGAGGTCGAACATCCGCTTCGGACCGATCGGCTCGGTGTCCGTCAGGGTGTGCAAAACCGAATGTCCGCTGATTTTCTCCGCCTGCGCAATAAAGTCGGCGGCTTTTCCGAATCGGGTGTCGGTCTCATATGCGTGAAAGGACATAATCGGCGTAACCTCATACCCTAACGCAACCAGCTGCTCCATTTGAGCAATCGCCCGCGAAAAGGTACAAAACGAACCGCAGAGCGCAAATCCCAGCTTTATTCTGTCCAAAACGATCCCTCCACTTCGGATAAAATGTTGTGAATGGTGTCGCAGATGATCTGTCCTGCGCTGAGCGGTGCAACCTTTCCGGGGAGAGAAAGCGCCCAAATCGTGTTAACGCCCAGCTCCCGCGCGGCATCAAAATCCACACCGCCCGGCTTGGAGGCAAGATCGATGAGCAAGCTGTCTTTCCGTATCGCAGAAAGCATCTGTCGGTCAAACAGCTTGGCGGGAACGGTATTGATGATAAGGTCATATTGCTCGAACCGCTCTCCCAGGCGACAAAGCGGAAGCGGCTCGGCACCGTACACGGTAACCCATGCAAGGTCGGCAAATTTACGAGCGGAAACCGTCACCTTCATGCCAAGTGCCGACAGCTCCTTCGTCAGAACCTTGGCAATCCGCCCGAAGCCGGTAATCAGACAGCGATGTCCGAACAAGACAGTGGGCAGCTCCTCCATGGCAATTTGAATCGCACCCTCCGCAGTAGGCACAGCATTAAGAACAGCCGTTTCCTCCCGCTCCATGTAGTCGATAAGGCGTAGTCCCCGCTCCTTGCACCTTTTTTTCAGCCTGCTGTCCGGTAAGCCGCCAAGCACCATGGCATTCGGCTTGCCACAGCGCAATACTTCGTCGATTGAGAGTGGGACATCGGAAAGAGGCGTACTGACGGTATCCTCCGAAGCCATGGCGGGAATCGGTAGGACGATAATATCAACCACACACCGAAGCTCGTCGGGTTGCTTTATCAAAAGCACCCGCTCGGAAAAAACAATGTCATCGGAAAATCCGATGGCATATACAACGCTGTCGGCGGTTAACAGCTCAGCGAGATGAGCCTGCCGCTGGTCTCCCCCGGCAACAAGATAAACAAGCTTTTTTTCGGACATATGTATCCGTCCTTTCTGCGCTTCGGCAGCAACAAAATCCGAAAACGCGTCATTATTCAATCAAGGCGGGCAACGCCGCCGAAATGACTCAGCGGGTTGCATTCTCCGCATTGTGTTATACAGAAAAAGGAATATTGCGTGATATATTTTATGTAGCGGCGATGGGATGTGTGCCGTTTTTTTGAAGAGAAGTCGTAGTAGTAGAGCTCAGCGCGGAATATCCGAGAAAATCGGATTGAAACAGTTGCCAAACACCGAAAAATAGGATATAATAAAAGAAAAGTAATCACATAAACATCCTACCGATAGGAATTATTCGCCCTGCCGCTCGCGGTCATGATAATGCTTGTTTTGGAAGCTTGTTGGATGCAAGAAAATAGAATCTCTTCAGCCGCGGGTGAAAAAGCTGTTCTTTTACATCAATTTGGTGCGCGAATTAGGGTGCAGGGAATTATTCCCTGCCACTGCAAATTTAGATTGGAATGGTGATTCGAATGGAAATCGTAAAATTTAAAAAATCCCTCTTCGGCGGATTTCGTCGAAAAGATGTTCTGCAATTTATCGAAGAATTTACAGCTGAAAAAGCAGATGAAATTCATGACCTCACCGAGCGAACAAATCAGCTGCAAACCGATTTTGATGCCGCACAGGCAGAGCTTCAAGCACGTTGCGCGGAGCGAAATTGGCTTGCAACCGAGCGAGCAAAGCTGGAAGAAACCACCAAACAGCAGGAGGAGCGCCTCTCTGCGCTGGAGGAGGAGCTGGCAAAATCCACTTCGGAATCCAAAGCATCGTTGCAGCTGCTCAAAGAGCGCGACGTCAGAATCGCCTTTTTGGAGGACAAGACACAACGGATGACAATCAAGCTGGAGGCCTGCGAAAGCAAAAGCCGAAAGTATGATAAGCTTTCGGTTGAGATCGGTGAAATGATATTGGAGGCAAAGCAATCGGCTGAAGCGATCATCCGACAGGCAGAGCATCGCTCGGAGGAGCTGACGGCGAAAACCGATGAAGCAGTGAATACGCTCTCCGACGACCTGCAAGGCTTTTTGGAGCAGCTGGGTCAGATCAAAGCAAATCTGCATACCATGCTGGGAAATGTGGATGCGCAGATTGAAACGATTGAACATTCGCTGAATACGGCAAACAGCCGCATTCAAAGCTATCAAAGCAATAAACCGACCTTGCAACCGCAAGAGGAAGCCGAAACACCCGAGACGGAGAAAAAGGAGCCGGAGGTCATTCGCTTTGTCAAGAATACAACTCCCGTAACGGCGGAGGAGAAAAAAGAACAGCCGCCGAAGCCGAGCTTTTTTCGATGAGCCGCAGATGAGTAAACCGCACATCGACAAAAGCGGCGCCTCGAATCGACTATCCTCGATCCTGAAACGGTTGAGTGAGCTGTTCGGGATAGAGCGATAGCTGCATAAAAAAGAAAGGAGCGACACCTTACCGTGTCACATTGCAAGTAATATGGAATATAAATTAGATGCCTCCGAGATGGCGGAAAAAGCAGGGATGCTTCGGGTATTTGACACCGTTTCCCTGAGTGGCGTGGTTTATACCGCCAGAGATGCGGCACATAAAAAGATATTTGCGCTGTTGGATAGCGGGGAGCCGTTGCCGTTCCCGTTAAAGGGCGCTTCCGTTTATTATGCCGGCCCGACCCAAACACCGCCCGGCATGGCAATCGGCGCCTGCGGCCCGACGACATCGGGCAGAATGGACGGTTTTGCCCCGCGCTTGCTGGATTTGGGACTTTCCTGCATGATCGGTAAGGGTGAGCGAAGCCAAGCGGTCAAGGAGGCGATCTGCCGCAATCAAGCTGTCTATCTTTGTGCGATCGGCGGCGCGGGAGCATTGGCTTGTCAATGTATTAAAAGCTGTGAGGTCATTGCATTTGAGGAGCTGGGCTGTGAATCGGTCAAGCGGCTGGTATTACAGGATTTTCCGCTAATC
>CAZFQM010000121.1:0-5437 GCA_964520995.1 uncultured Oscillospiraceae bacterium | reverse complement strand
ATCATAGATAATGAATAAAATCAAAGCATGGCGAAAATTCGGTTGTGTATTTCTGGCAGCTGTTTTGCTTTGCGGCAGTTTCTGCCTAAACGGCAGTGCGGAAGGCTCCGATAAGGCGGGAACGGGAAGTAAGACCACGCTGACAGAAAAGCAATTGCCCGAAAACGAAACCTCATTATGCGCACAGACAGACTCCCTGGAGCTTTATCTCAACACGGAGGATATGACGTTTTTTGTAAAGAATAAAGCAAACGGCTATCTTTGGTACAGTAACCCGCCGACACGGTCGGAGGATGAATATTCCCGCGGAATCCAGAAAATGGAGCTGTCTGCCTGGCTGAATATCTCTTATATCACAAAGTCGGGCGGCATTGCGGATAAAATCAACAGCTACACCGGCAGTGTTGCCGATGAAAATTATAAAATTTACGAGCACGAAAACGGCTTTCGGGTCGATTTCCGCTTTGAGGAGATTTCCCTGACCGTACCGATGGAGGTATATTTGACCAAAGACGGCTTGTCTGTCAGGGTGCTCACCTCCGAAATGGTGCAGGATAACGAAGATATCTTTATCGACAGCATCTCGGTGTTGCAGTATTTCGGCGCCGGCAAGCTGGGCGATGAGGGATACTTGTTTGTTCCGGACGGAAGCGGTGCGCTCATCAACTTCGATAACGGAAAATACAGTGCCGAGGAGTATTCTTCGGCGATATACGGCGAGGAACCGAATAACTATCCCGAGCAATCCGACCTGGCGTTGGACAGCCAAAAAATTTCCCTGCCGATATTCGGCATGAAAAACGGCAGCAATGCCTGGCTGGCTATCCCGGAGGAGGGTGCGGAGCTTGCGAGCATCAAGGCGAATGTTTGCCGTCAGGTGACCGGCTACGCGAATGTATATCCGCAATATTGCCTTTACGGAAAGATGGATTACAGCCTGGCAGAAAACAAGACCATGATTTACGAGGGAAAGAATCCCACATTGACCGATATTTCGCTGAAATATCGCTTCCTTGCCGATGAAGAGGCAAGCTACAGCGGAATGGCTCGCTCCTATCGCAGCTATCTGCAAGAAAACAGCTTGCTGCCCGAGGCGGGAGCACAGCAGACCGCTTGCTATGTTACTCTGCACGGTGCGGTGATGAAAAAGGTGTCCTGGCTCGGCTTTGTCAAGGACAGCATTGTTCCGTTGACCACCGTTTCGGAGATGGAGACTCTTCTTGCGGATATGCGGGGAAACGGAATCGACAACATTGTAGTGAATTATTTGGATTGGAACAAACGTGAGCTTTCCGGAAAGCAGCTAAACAGCGTTTCAATGGCGGGAAAGCTCGGCTCGGTGAAAGACCTGTCGGCGTTACAGCAGGACAATCAGACGGTATATGCGACGTTGTCAAGTGTACTGCGACATCGGAAGCAGGGCTTCTTCGGACGCTTTACCGACCTTGCCTGTGACATTTCCGGAATGGAGCTGCGGCTGAATGAATATTCGGTAGGTCTGGGACTTCCGAACAAGGACAGGCGGTATTATCTGCTGACCGCCTCCAAGCTGAATGAGCGTGCCGCCGATTTGGCAAAAGCGGCATCCAAGCAGGATGTTTTGCTCGGCTTGGATGATATGGGAAGCCTGTTGTACAACGATTATCGCCGGGATGCGGTAAAGCGAAATGACATCAAGGAGCGGATGACCGAGGGCTTAGCGACCCTCAGTGCGGCATCGGGGCGGATGCTGATGGATAATCCGAATCAATATGCGTTACCCTACACCTCCGAAATTATCAATCTGCCGACAGGCAGCAGTAAGCATCATCTGATTGATGAGGAGGTTCCCTTTGCGCAGCTGGTGTTGAGTGGCTCTGTGCGGTATGCGACCGAGGCACTGAATTTCACCGATGCAAATTACGGCTTGCTCAAGGCGTTGGAGACCGGTAGTATGCTGCACTATGAGGGCTACTACAGAGACGCCTCCCTTGTAAAGGGAACCACGCTGTCACATTTGTGCAGCGGCAGCTACAGCCTCTTTGCCGAAAAAATGGCAAAGCAGTATCAAGAGCTGTCCGAAGCACGCAGGGCAGTATCCGACAGCAGACTTTATGCGCACCGTAAGGTTGCGGACAATGTCTATGCGGTGGTATATGAAAACGGTGTGCAAATCTTGGTCAATTACGGGGAAACCGAATATCTGACCGAAAGCGGAAAGACCGTTTCCGCAGGCGGCTACCTGATAGAACGGGAGGAAAAATAGTTGAGCAAAAAGCGAAGAATATCCTATGAAAAGATAAAATCCAGATATGGTTATGTCTTTATCAGCTTGTGGCTGATTGGTTTTTTGTTGCTGTTTTTGATTCCGTTTATCACCTCGATTCAATACAGCTTTAACGAGCTTCAAATCGAAACCGGTACGGTCATCATGAACTTTGTCGGCTGGGGAAATTATCAGCGTGCCTTTTTGGAGGATGCCGATTTTCTTCCCGCCTTTACCGGCACTTTAAGCTCGGCTGTGGTGCAAACGCCGATTACCGTGCTGTTTTCGTTGTTTGTCAGCATTTTGCTGAATCAGAATTTCAAGGGACGCGGCTTGGCAAGAGCGATCTTTTTCCTGCCGGTTATTATCATGAGCGGACCGGTTATCGGGGTCATGAATTACGACGTCTTTTTCAGTAGCCTGGTCAGCGGCGACCGTGCCTCCGCGATGCTGGAGATTACCAGCACACAGGAGATTTTACAATCGCTCGGCATCAATGCGCTGATTGCGGATTACATCGTCAACATCACAAACCAGCTGTTCAATCTGTCCTGGAGCTCGGGCATACAGATTTTGATCTTCATTGCAGGCTTGCAGGCCATTCCGCACACCTATTATGAAGTTGCTCAGATTGAGGGTGCAACCGGCTGGGAGATTTTCTGGAAGGTTACACTGCCTTCGATCGGCCCGATGATTTTGGTCAATGTCATTTATACCATGTATGATTGCCTGTTGTCCGGCGGAGAGATGTTTAACAAAATACAAGGGCATATCAGTCAGCTGGAGTTTGCCTATGCCTCCGCGCTGTCGATCATGTGCTTTATTACATGGGCTGTTTTGATTGCGGCGGTCTATAAATTAGTCAGCCGCTGGGTGACGACAAGATGACGCTTAACAGAAAGGAGTGTCTGCCTTGAGTCAGAGGTTCACTGGAATTGGGGGCAAAGCAATGGCGGAGAACGCGCAAAGAAAAACATACGGCAAACGTGCCGTCAACTATCAAAAAATTCTGTTGGAAAAGCTTGTGGCAATCGGACGGATGTTTATTATCATCGGACTATCCTTTGTTATTCTGTATCCGGTTTTGTACATGGTAAGCGTATCCTTCCGTGCACCGGAGGACGTCATGGAGCCGTCCGTTGTCTGGATTCCCAGACATTTTACCTTGGGAAATTATCCTATGGCGGCGTGGCTGCTTGATTACGGTCGCTCCTTAACGACATCCTTGACCTTGTCTCTTTTGTGTGCCGTGTTGCAATGCTTTACCTGCTCGGTTACGGGTTATGGCTTTGCACGGTTTCAATTTAAAGGCAAAAATGCGTTACTGCTCGGTGCGTTGGCTACCCTTTTGGTACCGATGCAGACAACCATGATGCCGCTTTACAATAACTTCGTTCAGTTTTCGAATTTTACCAAAATACCGACCATTGATACGCCGATTCCCCTGGCGGTCTCCGCTTTGTTCGGCGTCGGCTTAAAGGCTGGCTTGTTTATCTTCCTTTTCTACCAGTTCTATCGCAATATGCCGGTGGAATTGGAGGATGCGGCTTATATCGACGGTTGCGGACCGATTAAAACCTATTTCAACATTATCATTCCCAATGCAGGCTCGATGTTTTTGGTGGTGTTCGTGTTGAGCCTGGTTTGGTACTGGAATGACAGCTATGCGACGGTATTATATTATCCCTCCAACAACCCGCTGTCCTTGGCATTGGCGAATATGGCAAATCGAATCCTATCCTCGGTTAAGCCGGACGGAACCAACTATACTACGGCGGAAACAATGGCATATCTCAAAACCGGCGCACTGATGTGTGTCGCACCGATCTTGATTATCTATGCATTTCTCCAGAGACGCTTTACCAGAAGCGTAATCAATTCGGGTATTGTCGGCTAAGCAAGCCGATTCGCCCGAACAATATAAAAAGGAGTGGTTTGCATTGAAAAGATTTACGGCGATTTTGTTGTTAGTTAGTATGCTGGTAGGTATCACCGCCTGTAGCAAAGCTCCGACCGAAGAAAACAGTAGCTTAACTGCGGCAGCCTCGGAGACCGCTTCCGCTACGGGAGATACCGAAAGCGTTGACGGCGGAGCCGATACCGAAAGTGCGACCGACCCTGTCAGCATGGCATCGGGGAGCACAAGCTCTAAGAATGCTTCTAAGACTTCATCTAAGACGACAAACACATCAAGCAAGGCGAATGAGGTGAACTATAAGTTAAAGATGTCGGATTACATCCTGAATGAGTCGGTTTTCAAAACCCGTTATTTGAATGACGGCTTTGAAGCCTATACCGACTACGGACGACATGGCGCAAATGCTTATATGTCCTCCGCTCTGGTAGAAAAATCAATTAAAAAGTATAAGCTCGGCTCGACCTATTACAGCGCTTTTGACGGCGCGAAGAGCGTTGCGGGCGAATGGGGCTACACCTTTTTAAACCTCAACGGCTTGCTGGCAGGCGACGGTATGGCAGCGGAGGGCTGCGGTTGGATTGTCAATAAGCCGAAAAACGATAAAGAAGCCGTAGCTATCATGAAAAACTGGATCTTCAAGCAGTATGCCGGCCCGCCCTACAATCTGTCCTACGGTGCTTCCGGAATGGGAAGTATGAATGGTCATACCTTGTTCCAGCATTATGCGGGCGAATGGGGCTTTGACTATATCGGCTCGGAGATCGGCGAGAACATCGCGGCGCACCAGGCGCATATGGCGTTTACCCGCGGTGCGGCAAGACAGTACGGCAAAATCAGCGCAATGTACTTTTCCAACTGGAATACCGGCACCATCGGTACCTGGGAGGAGTATCCGTCCTGGACACAAGGCTCCTCCACCGGCGGACACTCGATGAGCCTGCTCAAGCGGAGCTATATTATGTCCTACATGGGTGGCGCGGGAAGCTTCACCTTTGAGGCGGGCGGAAGATTGGCATTTACCGGCGCAGAGGACATGACCTCCGACGGCTACTACAAGCTCAGCCCCTACGGCGAGACCATGCAGGAGCTGGTGGCATTCTCCGATAAGAATTCCGATGTCGGTATTAACTATACTCCGATTGGCGTGGTGCTGGATTACTATCACGGCTTGGCACTCTACTCTACCCTGGAATCGGGTGGAGATGTGCGGCGTGACAGAGCCTTCGGATACTTTAAGAATACTGCGGGCGACAACATGAAATGGGATTTGTTCC
>CAZFQM010000120.1:0-5445 GCA_964520995.1 uncultured Oscillospiraceae bacterium | reverse complement strand
CTTGCGCAGCGAAGCGAGCAGTGTTTCAATAAAGAGAAAGCGCAACGTGCTTTCTCTTTATTATAACAGAATTTCAAAATTTCGCTGTTAACAAAAAATGAATATATTATAAATTGAAACCATGCTTGCTCGTCTACTCTCCGAACAAAGCTTTTTGCAGGCGAAGAATTTTTTCTCGTCTTTTCGCCGTTTCTTCCGCACTGATATGATATTTTCCGTCTTTGAAAAAGAGCATATCTCCCTCTCGCGGTTCACCGTCAATGTCCGCAAAACGAAGCTCCCGCTTTTCACGGTTTTCCGTCTCGCAAACCACAATCTCGTTTTCTATCCGATCAACGGACAACCATTCCATCTCCGTTTTCCTTTCCGCAACTGCAAATTTATTTTTCAGTGGTTAGCTCCAGCGCAACGCCATCCGTTTCTATCGTCACCGTTCCACTCATATCGGTGCGGTAAACGCCTGTGTCCAATTGATTCAAGCGCTTGATGACCTCCTTGTGCGGATGACCGTAGCTGTTATCCGCACCCAAGGAAATGATGCAATATTCGGGCTGCAATTGATCTAAAAATTTCTTTGCGGAAGCGGTGCTGCTTCCGTGGTGAGACACCTTGTAGACATTCGTTTCGGTGACCTTTCCCTGTGCCAGCAGATCTGCCTCCGCTTCTTTACTGCAATCTCCCGCAATCCAGAATGAAGCATCTTGATAAACGAACCTGGATACCACCGACATATTATTCAAATCGGTATATTCCGACAGCGGCCCCAGTATTTCCAACCTGCCGCCGCCGATTTCAATAACATCCCCCGGTGTCGCACGGCGCACCTTAACTCCTTTATCGGTAATGGCTGTCAGCAAATCCAGATAGGTTTTGGTCGTCGGTGTTTGCGCCTCGCTCAGCTTCGGCAGAATGATTTCTCCTACCTCAAATTGATTCACCACCGCATCCATCCCGCCGATGTGGTCGGAATGCGGATGTGTCCCGATCAATATGTCAATTTTATCGATTCCCTCCGCTTTCAGGTAACCGACAACCCGCTCTGCTTGATCGTTTTCGCCCGCATCAATTAAAATGTGCTTTCCGTTTGCCGAAATCAAGCTGCAATCACCCTGTCCGACATCAAAAAAGCGAACCTTAACCGGCATACTGCCATCCTGTGTCGGATGCTGCGGGTCAAAGGCGGCGGTGATTTCCTGCCAGGTCGGGATTCCCTCAATGCCGAGCTTCCCCCCGAAGGTAATCAGCAAACAAACCAGCGCAACCGCTACCAAGCCCCATACAACAATCCAATTGATTCTGTTGCTACCGCTTTTTCTTTTTGCCATGTCCCTGCTTTCCTTTCTGTCCGTATGACCTTTCTTCTCGCTTGCCGACTCTCGTTGCGCCTTTTACTGTCCCGATATCTCCCTTTATCAGGCACCCGGGGGCGTCTCCGATTAGATCGGTACGCTTTGCACGGCGCAATGCCTCAATGATAATCTGCCGATTTTCCGGCTTGTAATATTGTAACAGCGCCCGCTGCATTTTCTTTTCCTCCGCAGTTCGCGGCACATATACCGGTTGCATGGTATACGGATCCAAGCCGGTATAAAACATACAGGTCGATATGGTGCCCGGTGTCGGGTAAAAATCCTGCACCTGCTGTGGACGAATCCGCTCCTTTTTCAAAAACAGCGCCAGCTCAATCGCTTCATGCAGCGTGCTACCGGGATGTGAGGACATCAAATACGGCACCAAATACTGCTCCTTATCCGCTTGCCCGGAGGCTTCGAAATACCGTCTGGAAAACTCCTTATAGCTTTCGATATGCGGCTTGCCCATCTTATCCAGCACCGTGGCACTGCAATGCTCGGGTGCGACCTTCAGCTGTCCGCTGACATGATGCGCCACCAGCTCCTTTAAAAAGGTATCATCCTTGTCCTCCAACAGATAATCGTACCGTATACCGGAGCGAATAAACACCTTTTTCACTCCCGGCAACGCCCGCATTTTTCGCAAAATACCGAGGTATTCCATATGGTCAACCTCCAATGCGGGGCAGGGCTTCGGCGCAAGACATTTCTTTCCCTTGCACAAGCCCTTTTCCAGCTGCTTATGACAGGAGGGATGACGAAAATTCGCCGTCGGTCCGCCGACATCGTGAATCTACCCCTTAAAGCCGGGCATTTTGGTCAGCTTTTCCGCCTCCACCAGCAACGATTTTTCGCTTCTGCAGGTAATTTTTCTTCCTTGATGCAGCGCAATGGAGCAGAAATTGCAATTACCGAAGCAACCGCGGTTGTGGGTAATGGAAAACGCAACCTCTTCGATTCCGGGAACGCCGCCCGCCGCCTCATACATCGGGTGCCATGCACGCATATAGGGCAAGGAATAAACGCGGTCCAGCTCTTTTTGTGTCAACGGCGGCATCGGCTCGTTTTGCACCAGCATCTTGTCGCCCTGCCGCTGAATTAAGCGTCTACCGATAACGTCATCCTGCTCATCCATCTGTTTTCGACAAGCCTTGGCATAAGCCTCCTTGCTGTTTCGCACCTGCTCCAAGGAGGGGCATTCCACCGAGCCCCAGGGGGTATTGGCAGGCTCGGTCAGATAGCAGGTTCCTTTGACATCGGTGATACGACGGATATCCTCGCCGTCATTGAGCCGATTCAGAATCTGCACGGTCTGATTTTCCCCCATCCCGTAAACCAGCATATCCGCGCCGCTGTCAACAAGAACAGAGGGGCGCACCGCATCATCCCAATAATCATAATGTGCAAATCGGCGCAGGGATGCCTCCAAGCCGCCGATAATGACCGGTACATCGGGATATGCTTTTTTCGCCAGCTGAGAATAGACGATTACCGCACGGTCGGGGCGCTTTCCCGCCTTTCCGCCCGGTGAATATGCGTCATCCGAACGCTTACGCTTAGCGGCGGTATAATGCGCCACCATCGAATCAATATTCCCGGAGGTAATAAAAAAGCCCAGCCTCGGCTTACCGAAGCGTTTGATATCCTCTGAATTATGCCAATCAGGCTGAGGGATAATCGCAACCGAATACCCCTCAGCCTCTATCACACGTGAAATAATTGCAATGCCGAAGCTTGGATGGTCTACATAGGCATCTCCGCTGATACAAACAATATCAGGCTGTGTGATCCCTTTTTTCTCCAAGTCACTTCGAAAAACCGGTAAAAAATCGGACATAGCTCTTCCTTTTCCGAAACGCTTTGAAACGCTCTTAATCGTTATTTTGATTCATATTCCGTTCAATCCACTGTTGTCTGGTCATCAGTACCTGACGCGGCTTGCTGCCGTCCATCGGACCGATAATCCCCTTTGCTTCCAGCTCGTCGATGATACGTGCGGCTCTGGCATAGCCCAAGCGCAATTTGCGTTGCAAAAACGAAGTAGAGGCTTGTCCGCTTTCCACCACGCATTCGATTGCCGCAGGAAGCATTTCATCCTCTTCCTCAAAGCCACCGCCATCATGCTCCGACTTTCCGCTTTTGGCTTCCTTAGCGGCATTTTTTTCAATCTCGTTGATAACCTGCTCATCATAAGAGGCGGTATCCTTATGCTTCACAAACTGTACAATCTGCTCCACCTCTTTATCGCTGACAAAGCAGCCTTGTATCCGCACCGGCTTCGGCATTCCGACCGGGTAAAACAACATATCTCCCCGCCCGAGAAGCTTTTCCGCACCGCCGCCGTCCAATATGGTACGGGAATCCACCTGAGAGGACACTGCAAAGGCTATTCGGCTCGGAATATTTGCCTTGATGACACCGGTAATCACATCTACCGACGGACGCTGTGTCGCGATGACCAGATGCATTCCCGCCGCACGCGCCATCTGCGCCAAACGGCAAATCGCATCCTCCACCTCATTCGGCGCCGCCATCATCAAATCCGCCAGCTCGTCGATGATAATCACAATCTGCGGCATCGGCTCCAGCTCGTCGCTGACCCGTGCCATTTCATTATATCCATCCAAATCGCGGACGTTGTTATCCGCAAATATCTTGTACCGATTCAGCATCTCGGTCACTGCCCAGCTCAGTGCACCCGCCGCCTTTCGCGGGTCGGTCACAACCGGCACCAGCAAATGCGGAATGCCGTTGTAAACGCCGAGTTCCACTACCTTCGGGTCAACCATCAACAGCTTGACCTCTTGGGGCGTCGCCTTGTACAGCAAACTCACAATAATGGAATTGATACAGACAGACTTACCCGAGCCGGTCGCACCTGCAATCAGCATATGCGGCATTTTTGCAAGATTCGCAATCGTCACATTCCCCGATATATCCCGTCCGAGTGCCACCGACAGCTTGCTCTTGGCGTTTTCGAATTCCGGCGAATCAATGATTTCCCGCATCGTTACGATATCGACCTGCTTATTCGGCACCTCGATGCCGACTGCCGCCTTATTGGGGATCGGCGCCTCAATGCGAACGCCTGCCGCCGCCAAATTCAAGGCGATATCATCGGCAAGCCCGGTAATACGGCTGATTTTCACTCCCGCAGAGGGCTGCAGCTCGTAGCGTGTTACCGTCGGTCCCCTGCTGATATCAATAATTCGCGTCTGCACACCGAAGCTTTTCAGGGTATCCACCAATCGCTCTGCGTTTGCTTTCAGTTCCTCGGCGGTATCCACTCCTGCTCCCGCTTTCGGCAGCTTCAGCAAGCTAACCGGCGGATAGACATATTTGTCCTCGCTCAGCTGATCGGTGGGCAACCGCAATTGATCGTTTTGATCGGTCTGCAAAATCGGGGCGGGCGTGGGTTGCTCCTGTGCCTTTTCCACCAGTAGCTCCAGCTCGGATTTTTCTTTTATCGGTTCGGAAACCGCTGCTTCGGTCTCCGTCTTTTTCTCCTCGATTATTTTGGCTTCGGCTTTTTTCTCCTCCGCCGCAGGTGCCGCATCCTCATCAAACAACGGGATATCCACCACCCGCTTTACTGCGCGCGGACCGAGATCAACATCAATATCAAAGCGTGCTTCCTTGTGGTTGTGTTCCACCTTTGCACGGTAATTTTCCTGCAATTTTCTGACCGGCTTGGAGGCAGTGCGCAAAACACCCGCAATCGTCATCCCCGTCAGTATCATGATAAAGGTGAAAAAAGCAAGAACGATAATGATTTTCGCACCCAGCTCTCCGCAGCCCAGCAGTAGCGGCGTTCCGAGCACCGCACCGAGCAAGCCGCCGTTTTTCAGCTCCACGCCCTGCTCGAAAATCAAGGCAACCGTATCAATGAAATTGTTACCGTTCGGCTGACCCTTCAAAAAAATATGTAACGCCCCGCAGAGCATCAGCAACAGCAAGCCAAGCTGCCAAATTTTATTTTTCACTGCACCGATCGGTCGCTCGGTAGAAGCAATCACCGACACATAGACAACGGACGGCGCCAAAAAAAAGACGCCGAAGCTGAACAAGCCGTACAACAGATTATGGAAAAAAC
>CAZFQM010000119.1:1826-5488 GCA_964520995.1 uncultured Oscillospiraceae bacterium | reverse complement strand
ATTGCAGAAGAAAAAGATGAATTTATCTTCACTGTCTGCGAAAAAGGCTTAGTTGCCGGTGAGGGTGAAACGGCAACCTATATCTTTTACGAAAATGAGCCGGTGGAAGCAATCGAATGCGAAAATATGCTGATTATCAGCATCAGCAAGGAAAAAATATTCGTTCTCCCCCGTCGCTGCATGGATGAATCACAATGGGAGCAGGCAATTCGTTTACTGAAAAACGGTTTGGAGGAGCGGATGAGTGTCTATCCGCCGAAAAAATAAAAGCGTGATTGCGTGACAAAAGGATTCGGACAGAAAATCAGAGCTGCTTTCGGGCGCTCATCAGGAGGTTAAACATTTTGGAAAACGAAATGGGAAAAGTAATTCCGGTAGACATTGAAAAAGAAATGCGAAAGTCATTTTTGGAATATTCCATGTCGGTTATTGTCAGTCGTGCATTGCCGGATGTTCGCGATGGTTTAAAGCCGGTTCATCGCCGTATCTTATATACCATGAATGAGGCGGGTTTGACGCCGGATAAAAAATATTTGAAATGTGCGGCGACGGTCGGTGACGTGCTCGGTAAGTATCATCCGCACGGAGATGCTTCGGTTTATGATGCTTTGGTGCGCTTGGCGCAGGATTTCTCTTTGCGGTATCCGTTGGTGGACGGACACGGAAACTTCGGCTCGATTGACGGCGACCCTGCCGCTGCTTATCGATACACCGAGGCTAAAATGAGCAAAATATCGGTCGAGATGCTGACCGATATTGATAAGGACACTGTCGATTTTGTATCCAACTATGATGACAGATTAAAAGAACCCTCTGTTCTGCCCTCCCGCTATCCGAACCTGCTGGTTAACGGCTGTACCGGTATTGCGGTCGGCATGGCAACCAATATTCCGCCTCACAATCTGGGTGAGGTCATTGATGCGGTAGATTTGTTGATTGACAATCCCGATGCTACCCTGGACGAAATCATGGAATGCATCAAGGGTCCCGACTTTCCTACCGGCGGTATCATCATGGGCAGAGCCGGCATCCGTGCGGCATATGCAACGGGACGCGGCAAGCTGACACTCCGTGCCCGCACCGAAATCGAGGAAAGAAAGAACGGCGCTTTTCGTATCGTCGTCACCGAAATTCCTTACATGGTTAACAAGGCTCGTCTCATCGAAAAGATTCGCGAGCTGGTCAAGGATAAAAAAATCGAAACCATCTCCTCCCTCAATGATGAGTCGGACAGAGACGGTATGCGGATTGTTATTGATCTGAAAAAGGAAGCAAATCCGCAGGTTGTACTCAATCAGTTGTTCAGCTATACTCAGTTGCAGGATACGGTCGGTGTGATTATGCTGGCATTACACAATGGTCAGCCGAAAATCATGACGTTGAAAGAAACTCTGCAATACTATATCGAATTTCAGGTTGAGGTCATTCGCCGCAGAACCGAATTCGACCTGAAAAAAGCGCGGGACAGAGAGCACATTTTAGAGGGCTTGAAAATCGCGCAGGACAATATCGAAGAGGTTATCCAAATTATTCGTTCCTCGCGGGATAACAATGAGTCTAGACCGCGCTTGATGGATCGGTTCGGCTTGACTGAGATACAGGCAAACGCGATTCTTGCGATGCGGTTGGGACAGCTATCCGCACTTGACCGCGAAAAGCTGGAGCAGGAGCTTGCCGACATCCTGGCGAAAATCAGAGAGTATGAGGCAATCCTTGGTGACGTGCAGCTGGTTTACGGCATCATTAAGGAAGAAATCAATGTCATCAAGGAAAAATATGCGGATGAGCGCCGCACCGAGATTCAGACCGTCAGCGGTGAGGTTGATATCGAGGATCTGATTCCGATGGAGGATTGTGTCGTTACCTATACCCATTACGGCTATATCAAGCGTCAGCCTACCGACGTGTACAAAACGCAGAAGCGCGGCGGTCGCGGTATTTCGGGAATGAAGCAACGTGAAGAGGATTTCGTGGAAGAAATGTTCATCTCCTCTACTCACGATAACGTGTTGTTCATTACCAACAAGGGACGGATGTTCAAGCTGAAATGCTATGAAATCCCAGAGGGTAACCGAACCTCCAAGGGAGCGAATATCGTTAATCTGATTCCGATTAGCGGGGACGAAAAGGTCACCGCCATGATCAAGGTGTCGGATTTTGATCCCGACAATTATCTGGTAATGATGACAAAGCAGGGTATTATTAAGCGTACCGAGCTGCAGGCGTACAAGAATGTGCGGAAAAACGGCTTGATTGCCATTACCCTCAATGAAGGGGATGAGCTTGCCGGTGTTCAGCTTACCGACGGACATTGCGAGCTGTTGATTGCAACCAGAAACGGTATGGCTATCCGAATTGATGAAAACAGCGCCAGACCCCTTTCCCGCTCGGCAAGAGGTGTTCGTGCGATTCGGCTGCGTGAGGACGACGAAATTGCGGGCATTGCCATCTTACGTGAGGGCGCAACCGTGATGACGGTGACCGACCGCGGTCAGGGACGGCGGAGCGAAATCAGCGAATACAAGCTGCAATCCAGAGGCGGAAAAGGCAAGATTAACTACAAGGTAAACGATACCAAGGGATATGTCTGCGGAATCAAGGTGGTTGACGAGGATGACGATTTGATTTTGATTTCCAACGACGGTGTCATTATTCGGATTCGTGTCAGCGATGTCAACATTATGTCGAGATATGCATCGGGCGTTCGGGTCATGCGGTTGGTCAACGAGGATTCCAGAGTGGTTACCTTTGCACGTGCGGAGCATGATGAAGAGGTAGAGGTTGCCGAGGTGGAAAAGCCGACCGAGGACGAAATCGTTGAGCCTGTCGAAGAGGAAGAAAACGACGAAGTGATTGATGATGAGCTTGAAAGCGAAGAATAATTCCTGAATAATATTTCACAAGCAAGCTGTATTATGAAATTTGTTTCATAATACAGCTTGCTTTTCAATATCTCGAGCGAAAATTAAAGTAAAAAGTTTAAAGGAGCCGCTTTTTCCGAAAAGGGTGTACTCTCCCCTACCGGCGGAGAAATACGGTGCGCGGAGCAGCGAATGGGAAGATACATACAAAGATAGCGGGTTTCATCGTAGATGTGATCCTCTCCGCCGCTGTCGATGTCCTCGGGGTTATATTTGTCATAGACGATAGCAGAAAAGGTACGGATAAAATCGGTGCAATTTTCAAAGATGTAGAGCATCGGGATACCGTCGGAATCAAATGCCAGACGGTTATGAATCTGCATTTTTCCGGCAATTCGCTTATGGTCTCCCCGCTCAAAATAGATGCCCTGCTGTGCGAAAATGTTGGAGATACAGCCGTCAGAGCCGCGGCTTTCATCGAAAACAGCCGGGTCGGCAATGCCGATAAATCGGGTTCCTTTTTCGTAGGTGTCCTCATATTCCCGAATTTTTGCCGCAACTGCCGCCGGCTCAAGCCGCATTCCGACGTTGGCGCGGGCAGTGCGTTTTGTTGCGGGGTCAATCGGACTGCCGTAAATTTCATGATAGCGGTACAATCTGCCGTCATTATCTGCTGCCCAATAGCCGACCGAAAAGGGCTTGGAATATCCCCAATCAAAGCTGCGGTAGCGCTTCCACTCCTTCGGAATGCGGAATGGAGCGATGACATGGGTGCCGATGCGGTCTTGATAATGGGCGGGG
>CAZFQM010000119.1:0-1816 GCA_964520995.1 uncultured Oscillospiraceae bacterium | reverse complement strand
CATTGACAAATTCGGTGAAAACCTGTCCCTCAAAGACATTCCAATCTCCCAACAAAAGTGCCTTACGCAGTGCGGGTGGCTTTTGCTCCAGCTGAAACACATAATCCTCCGACAGATGCGGATTATCCAGCACCGTTGCGGGGATATATTGGCGAGTGACCTCTTTGCTTTTCCCGAGCAGAGAGGAGGAGACGGTATCGGTAAAGACGGTATACGGCTCCTTACCGTCGATAAACAGCGATTTGACCCAGCCGTGCCCCACTCCGCCCGGATTGGAAGCACAGCGGATTCGCGGTGTGATTCCGAGGGAGGTCACCGTGCGCAGGCGGGTTTTGAGATAGTCATAGATTTCCTGCGTAAAGTGGGTCAGCTCGTCGATATAAAGGCGGTGCATTTCCACGCCCTGATAGCGATAGGCATCCTGTAGGTTTCGGCAGAAGCGAAAATGCAAAATCGAGCCGTTGATGAGTCGAAAGTCATGTCGCAGCTCGTTATATTTTCCCAGCCGAGAGGGAATCGAGGTGATCGCCTCCCGAATCAGGGTATCCCTCAGCTCGGGATAGGTTTTACGGAAGAGATATGCGTGGATGCCGGGATGCTCCAGCGCATCAATTAACGCTTCCATGACGATGGCTTTGGACTTTCCTCCTCCTGCCGCTCCCCCGTAAAGCAGTTCATCTGCCGTGGAGCGGTGAAACATCGCCTGCTTTTCGGTGGGAATGTAATCCAGATGTAAATGAAGCATGGTAGAATTCATCCTTTCTCGGCATTGTTCGGCTTTCAAGGCTTCTACCCGAAAGCCCTGCCTTTATTTGCGCGGGATTTGATGGGAAAGATAAACAGTTGGTGTTTCCTCCTCCGAATGCTTCATGTCCTGCAATTTTTTCAGGACTCCCGCTGCTTTATCAATGTCCGAAATGTTGATGGAATTCGGGTCATCTACCCATTGACAGAGCTTTCGGTTGAGTCGGTCGGCAATCTTTTCGACCGAATATCTTTGTTGCTGCAAAGTATCGTTTCGAAAGTCCTCCCGTTTCTCCCGCCATCGGTCCATAGCGGCGCGACGAACCAAAACAGAGTAGCTCATATGATATTTCTCGGCAAGGGCGGTAAAGGTCAGCTTACCTGTTATATATTCCTCCTTTAATGCCTGCCAATTTATATCCTTACTCATCGAAGCAATCCCCCCTTTCTTTTTTTACCATAGCATATCGACAAAGAGACAAGCAAGGACAAATTTCCTTGATTGATCAATAAAATATGATTGAAAAATTGCTCCTTTTGTGGTACAATAAAAACAAAGTACGATGTGATTTGTTTTCCAATTTTTTTGTATCCACTACAACACATCAAAAATTGATTTTTATGAAGTACTTCGTCCATATTATAAATAAGCTTAAATGTGATAGCAGTAACACACAAGCTGTGATGTGTATAGAGGGAGAGCAAATGAAAGAGTATAATAAAGCTAATATCCCTCTTGCAAAAACCTTGCGTAAAAATATGACACCTTGGGAACGAAAGTTATGGTATGAATTTTTACGGAATGATCCTATTCGATTTCAAAGGCAAAAAAATCTATTGGAAGCTATATAGCAGATTTCTACTGTGCAAAAACAAGACTTATCGTTGAACTTGACGGTGGCGGACATTATACCGCCGAACAAATAGAAAAGGATAAAGTTTGTACAAAAGAGTTAGAAGGTATGAATTTAACAGTATTAAGAATTTGCAATTTAGATATTGACCTTAATTTCAGCGGTGTATGTGAGTATATAGATTTCACTGTTAAAAAGTCTCTCCCTCAGTCAGCTTC
>CAZFQM010000118.1:0-5492 GCA_964520995.1 uncultured Oscillospiraceae bacterium | reverse complement strand
AATGCAGAGGACAAGGTGTTCGGCAACGTCGGACAGCTGGTGCATTGCAAGCGGGCGAGAAAGGATATGATTATCGGGCTTTGCGGATGTATGACACAGCAACCGCATATCGCAGAGAAAATTCGGAAAAGCTATCCCTATGTCGATTTGGTGTTCGGCACTCACGTGTTGCATAAATTGCCCGAGCTGCTTTATCGAACCTTGACCGACGGCAAGCGGGTCTTTGATATCGAAAGCAGTGACGGTGTGATTGCGGAGGATGTTCCGATTGTTCGGACAGACGGAATCAAGGCGTGGCTGCCGATTATGTACGGTTGCAATAATTTTTGCACCTATTGTGTAGTACCCTATGTGCGCGGCAGAGAACGAAGCCGTACCTCTGCGGCTATTCTGGAGGAGGCAAAGCAGCTGATTGCAAAGGGGTACAAGGAAATTACTCTTCTGGGGCAGAATGTCAATTCCTACGGGAAAGGCTTGGAGGAGGATGTTAATTTTTCCAAGCTGTTGCGAATGCTTAACGATTTGGACGGCGATTTTATTCTTCGCTTTATGACCTCTCATCCCAAGGATGCGACCCCCGAATTGATTGATACCATTGCGGAGTGCGACAAGGTTTGCAAGCATCTGCATCTGCCGGTGCAAAGCGGAAGCGATCGGATTCTCGATTTGATGAATCGGCATTATCATGCCGAGGATTACCGCAGGCTGATTGACTATGCCCGAAAGAAAATACCGAATATTTCCTTTACCAGCGATATTATTGTCGGGTTCCCGAATGAGACCGAGGAGGATTTCCGGGCGACGCTTAATTTGATTCGTGAGGTACGGTATCATTTTCTGTATACCTTTATCTACTCCAAGCGGGTCGGCACCAAGGCGGCGGCAATGGAGGACCTGACACCGGAGCAGGATAAATCCCGCCGTTTTCGGGAACTGCTGTCGGTGCAGGAGGAAATCGGTCAGGAAATATATGATGCACTCGTGGGAACAACCTGTCGGGTATTGGTTGACGGCGTGGGCAAGAGCGGAGACGGCTATTTGACCGGACGAACCGAGCAGAGCGTGATTGTTGATTTTAAAGGTGACAAGCAACTAATCGGAAGCTTTGTACAGGTGCGGATTACCAAGGCACTGCGTTGGGCAGTTGTCGGCGAACTTGTTGTATAAATTGCGAAATAATATACGTTATGTATATATCAATAAATCAAACTTTGGAGGATAAAAAAGTGGATATTATCAAAATGGCAAGAGAAATGGGAAAAGAAATTCAGAAGTCGGAGCTTTACGCAAATTTGCTCGCCGCGAAGAAAAACAACGATGAGGATGAGCAGCTGCAGGATTTGATCGGACAGTTTAATCTGAAGAGAATCACAATCAACAATCAGATTAACGACAATCAAAAGCATGATGAAGAGGAAATGCGGAAGCTGGACAGCGAATTAAAGGAAATTTACAATAAAATCATCACCAACGAAAACATGGCGGCTTATAACGAGGCGAAAAATGCGATGGACGATATGATGAACCAGATTAGCACAATCTTAATGCACAGCGTTAACGGTGCCGACCCGGAAACCTGTCCGAGCAAGCATGACTCCGGTTGCTCCGGCAGCTGTTCCAGCTGCTCCGGTTGCCACTGAGAAAAAGGATAAAAATCGTTTTTAGGGGGGATTGTTTTGGCCGGTTTGTCACAGATGATGCAACAATATATGAATATTAAAGAGCAGCATAAGGATCAAATCCTGTTCTTTCGGCTGGGAGATTTTTATGAGATGTTCTTTGATGACGCTGTTTTGGTGTCGAAAGAGCTGGAGCTTACCTTGACCGGAAAGGATTGCGGCTTGGAGGAGCGAGCGCCGATGTGCGGTATTCCGCACCACAGCAGTGAGACCTATATCAATCGTCTGATTGAAAAAGGGTATAAGGTGGCTATTTGTGAGCAAATGGAAAATCCCGCTACGGCAAAGGGATTGGTCAAGCGGGATGTGATCCGAGTGATCACTCCCGGCACCCTAACAGAAGGAACGATGCTGGACGAGACCAGAAACAATTTTATTGCCGGTATTTATGTCGGGGAAGATGGATTCGGTGCCAGCTTTGCCGACATTTCTACCGGTGATGTGTTTTTGACCGAGGTAAAAACGACGGAGCTTGACGTGGAAGTGATAAACGAGCTTTCGAAATTTTCTCCGTCCGAAATTTTGTATAACAATGCTTTTGTGCCGTTGCAAAAGGCAACAGCTTTTATTAAAGAAAAATTGAGATGTGTGGCGGATTTGCTGGAGGAGGACAGATATGATTTTTCCTCCGCCGAACAGGAGATTCCCGCACAATTCGGGGAAGCTTCCCTGGAAGCAATGGGGCTTTCCGATAAGCCGCTGGCTGTTTACAGCTTGGCGGGCTTATTATCCTATGTTAAAGAAACACAGATGGACGGCGCACAGCGGCTGATTCGGTATTCGGTCTATCAAGATAGTCAGTATATGACGGTGGATATGACGGCAAGGCGAAATCTTGAGCTGACCGAAACGATGCGAAATAAGGAAAAGCGGGGTACGCTGTTGTGGGTCTTGGATAAAACCAAAACCGCGATGGGAAAACGGCTGATGCGCAAATATGTGGAGCAACCGCTGGTGAATCTTGCGATGATTACAAAGCGGCAGAATGCCGTAACCGAGCTGACCGAGCAAAGCATTTTGCGGGATGAATTGACCGAGCAGCTGTCCGATGTTTATGATTTACAGCGCTTGATGACAAAGGTGATTTACGGCTCGGTAAATCCGAGAGAGCTGAAGGCACTTTCCTATACGATAGCGGCACTGCCCAAAATCAAGGAGATCGGTGCGAAATTTCAATCCTCCTTGTTAAAGGAGCTGCATGACGGCATTGACACCATGCAGGAAATCCGCAACCTGATTGAGGCGGCAATCGTCGATGACCCGCCGGTGATGATGAAGGACGGCGGGTATATCCGAAAAGGCTTTCATGCCGAGCTGGATGAGATTCGCGACCTTTGTGTCAACGCCAAGGAATATATCACGCAAATAGAAGAAAAAGAGAAAAACGCAACCGGAATCAAGAATTTAAAGGTGAGCTACAACCGTGTTTTCGGTTATTACATAGAGGTGACCAAATCCTTTTTGGATTTGGTGCCGGAGCATTATATCAGAAAGCAGACGCTGGCAAATTGCGAACGGTATATTACCGAGGAGCTGAAAGAGCTGGAGAGCAAGGTCTTATATGCCAATGAAAAAATATTGGCATTGGAGGCGGAAATTTATGATGAGGTGCGACGCTTTGTTGCCTCTCGTTTAAGTGCGATTCAGGATACGGCAAGCTGTATTGCGCAGCTGGACGTACTCTGTTCCCTGGCAAATGTTGCGGTGATGAACCATTATGTTTGCCCGACAATGACCCTGGACGGCAGCTTGGAAATTGTGGACGGACGGCATCCCGTGGTGGAGCAGATGCTTAAAAACGTGCCCTTTGTTCCGAATGATACCAAGCTGGATTTGAACGACAACAAGCTGTTGATTATCACCGGTCCGAATATGGCGGGAAAGTCCACCTATATGAGGCAGGTCGCAATCATCACCTTGATGGCACAGATCGGAAGCTTTGTACCGGCACGCTCTGCCACAATCAGCATTGTGGATAAAATATTTACCAGAGTCGGTGCATCGGATGACCTGACCTCGGGGCAATCTACCTTTATGGTGGAGATGAATGAGGTGGCGCAGATTTTGAATCAAGCGACCCGCAACAGCTTGGTGATTTTGGATGAAATCGGTCGGGGTACCTCAACCTTTGACGGGATGAGCATTGCCCGCGCGGTAATTGAGTATATTTTGGAGCAGAAAAAACTTGGCTGTAAGACCCTGTTTGCGACCCATTACCATGAGCTGACGGTCATGGAGGAGCAGAAAAAAGGAGTCAAAAACTATAATGTGGCGGTCAAAAAGCGTGGCGACGATATCACCTTCCTCAGAAAAATCATTCGCGGCGGTGCCGATGAAAGCTATGGTATCGAGGTGGCGAAATTAGCAGGGGTGCCGAATGCGGTCGTCAAGCGGGCAAAAGAAATTCTCAAAGAGCTGGACGGAGAAAAACAGCTTCAACGGCAACAGACCGAAGTAGCTCGTGAGCCGGAGGAGAATGCGCAGATGAGCTTTGTGTCAGCCTCCAATCATGCGGTGACCGAAAAATTAAAGCGGGTCGATTTGAATACGCTGACCCCGATTGAGGCGTTGAATATTTTATATGAGCTGAAGAGCTTGCTGTAGCTTATATTGACGGAAGAAAAGGAGATTTTATGCCGAAAATTAACGTTCTGGAGAAGCATGTCGCCGAGTTGATTGCGGCGGGTGAGGTCATTGAACGACCGGCTTCTATTGTAAAAGAGCTGATAGAAAACTCTATTGATGCCGGGGCAACTGCGGTGACGGTGGAGATAAAAAACGGCGGAATCAAATATATTCGAATTACCGATAACGGCTGCGGCATTGCTTACGAGGACGTTCCAACCGCCTTTTTGCGCCATGCGACCAGCAAGGTGCGATATGAGTATGACCTTGACAGTATCGGTACGCTGGGCTTCCGCGGAGAGGCATTGGCATCGGTATCGGCGGTAGCAAAGGTTGAAATGCTGACCAAAACAGTAAACAGCCAATTCGGAACCCGGATTGAGCTGGCGGGAGGAGAACAGCTTTCTTTGTCCGAGGCAGGCTGTCCCGACGGTACCACCATTGTGGTACGGGATCTGTTTTATAATGTGCCGGCACGCTTGAAATTTTTGAAGCGGGACGTTTCGGAGGCGGGAGCGGTATCCGGAATTGTGGATAAGATTGCCTTATCCAATCCGCGGGTATCCGTTAAATTTATCAAGGACGGCAAGGTGGAGCTTCATACACCGGGAGACGGCAAGGTGCTGTCCACCGTTTATGCGGTATTCGGCAAGGAGTTCGCTCGGACGCTGATGCCGGTGGATTATGCTTATCAGGATGTTCAAATCAGCGGCTTTGTCAGTATTCCCGATTTGAGTAAGGCAAACCGAAAATCACAGCATTTTTTCGTGAACAGCCGCTATATTAAGTCCAGAACCTGTGCAGGCGCCTTGGAGGAGGCATACCGCCATTCCATCATGGTCGGAAAATTTCCCGCCTGTGTGCTTTATCTGAATGTGCCGAACGATGCGGTCGATGTCAATGTGCATCCCGCTAAAACCGAAATTCGCTTCATGAACGAGAAGCTGGTTTACGATGCGGTCTTTTTTGCGGTAAAATCGGCAATTTCCGAATATAATCATCAGCTGTTGCAGGAAAAGACCGCCACCGAAACGGTTGTACGCTCCGAAAAGCGAGAGACAGCGCCACAGCTTGATTATGTCACAAAAGCGAAAGAAACTTCATACCAGGGAGAGCAGACGGTTTTGCCCACGGCAAAGCCGAAGCCCGATACGCTGCGAGTCGGAGATTATACCATTCAGTTGGAAT
>CAZFQM010000117.1:0-5512 GCA_964520995.1 uncultured Oscillospiraceae bacterium | reverse complement strand
TCAAGAGTGCTTGACCGAATGTTTGAATCTGTTTTATCCTCGCCGATCACGGCAGGACCGTTTTTTATCTGTACCGTGGTGTCCCTGCTTTTGGGGCTGGGGATTGCCGCAACGCATATGTTTCGCAATCGTTTTACCAAAAGCTTTGTCATCACCCTTGCCGTTTTGCCTGCCATTGTCCAAATCGTTATCATGCTGGTCAATGGGAATCTCGGTACGGGAGTAGCGGTTATGGGGGCATTCAGCCTGGTGCGCTTTCGTTCCGTACCGGGGACGGCGCGGGAGATCGGAAGTATTTTTCTGGCAATGGCGGTCGGGTTGGGTACCGGAATGGGATATCTCGGCATTTCCGTCTGCGTGACCGTTCTGCTGTGCGCAGTGAATATGCTTTATACCGTGCTTCGCTTTGGAGAGAGCAGGCGAGTATGCAAGGAATTAAAGATAACCATCCCCGAAACGCTGGATTACAATGGGATATTTGATGACCTGTTTGCAATATATACCTCAAAATCCGAAATGGTACGGGTCAAAACAACCAACATGGGGAGTCTGTATCAGCTGTTTTATCACATTGAGCTGAAAGATCAGAACCGTGAGAAGGAGTTTTTGGATCAGCTCCGTTGCCGAAACGGCAACCTGGACATTGTTTGCGGCAGGATAGACAGTACGCGGGAAGAGCTTTGAGAAAAGGGGTGGAGAATATGATGCCGAAAAAGAGGATTGCTTTTCTGCTTGCTGCGGTACTGCTGTTTTGCATTGCGGCAAGCGGCTGTACCGATCGAAAAACAGCGGTCGGCTCCGACCCTTCCTCCGAAAATGTGGCTTCCGAGCGTTATGCTGCCGATGAAAGTGATACACTCGGTGCGGAAGTCTCCTCCGATGCTGCCTCCGCCACGGTGTCCGAGATGGATTTCGGATATACCGATCGAGACCTGGATGCCAACCGCAGTACCGCAGGAGCAACCGTAATTACCTTAAAAACAAACAGCATCTCGGTCAACGGCTCGGGTGCTTCCGTTTCGGGGGGCGTTGTAACGATTACCTCGGCGGGTACTTATACCGTAAGCGGAACGCTGTTAAACGGTCAAATTGTGGTGGCTGCAGGAAAAGAGGATAAGGTACAGCTGGTGTTTCACGGCGTTCGGATTACCTGTGCCGACCATGCGCCGGTCTATATTAAATCTGCGGATAAGGTATTTATTACCCTGTCCGCCAAGACCGAAAACAGCCTTACGGATGGCAGCTCATATACGCTTTCCGAAGCGGACAGCACGGTGGACGGTGCTCTTTTCAGCAAGGCGGATTTGACCCTCAACGGAAGCGGCAGCTTGACGGTAAAAGCCAATTATCGACACGGAATCGTTTCCAAGGATGATCTTGTGGTGACAGGCGGTGTTTACGATATTACCGCGGCGGGAGACGGCTTACAGGGAAAGGATTGCATCAAAATCAATGACGGCACCTTTACCGTAAATGCCGGTGCGGACGGAATGAAATCCAATAATGACGAGGATGCGAGCAAGGGCTTTGTTTCGATAGACGGCGGGAAGTTTGCCATAACAGCCGCAAATGACGGTATCCAAGCGGAAACGGTGCTTCGCATTACGAAAGCGGATATTACCATGAAAACCGGCGGAGGAAGCGCCAATGCCAGCACCGACAGCAAGGGAGAGGAACGACCCGGCTGGGGCTTTTGGGGAAATCGTTCCGACAGCTCGGCGGATACCGAAAGCGCAAAGGGCTTAAAGGCATCGGGCGATATGATACTGTCGGGAGGGAGCTTTCAGATCGATTCTTCCGACGATTCGGTTCATTCCAACGGAAGCATTACGATTAGCGGCGGAAGCTTTGCACTGTCTTCGGGGGATGACGGAATTCATGCCGATGCCAACCTGACCGTCAGCAACGGAACAATCAATATCACCAAAAGCTATGAGGGATTAGAGGGAAAAAGCATTGACCTCAAAGGCGGAACGATTCACCTTGTTGCTTCGGATGACGGAATCAATGCCGCGGGAGGAAACGATTCCTCTTCCATGGGAGGACGGCCGGGGCAAAACAGGTTTCAATCCGAGGGAAGCTCATATTTGAGCATATCGGGCGGTTATGTCGTTGTCAACGCTTCGGGAGACGGCATTGATGTAAACGGTTCTTTGTTGATTAGCGGCGGTACCGTTTTGGTCAACGGTCCGACGAGTGACGGCGACGGCGGCTTGGATTATGACGGCACGGCGAAAATCACGGGCGGCACCGTCATCGTTGTGGGGAGCGCCGGGATGGCACAAGGCTTCGGAACATCCTCTACGCAGTGCTCCTTCAGCTATACCTTTTCTTCCACACAGAGCGCTGCTCAGCCGTTGAGCATCACCGACAGCAGCGGCAAGGTCATTGCTTCCTTTATGCCGATGAAAAGCTATCGTAACATTGTGGTCAGCACTCCCGCATTGGCATTGAAGAGCACCTATTCGGTTTATGCCGGCGGAACGGTATCGGGTACCGATTCCGACGGCTTTACCGCAAGCGGAAGCCTGTCGGGCGGAACCAAGGTCACGGATATCACCCTTTCCTCCGTCTGCACCTCTGTCAATACACAAGGCGGAATGGGCGGCGGCATGGGTGGTATGGGAGGCATGGGCGGCAGACGCTGATGTCACTATCGACACCCTGCAAGCTTAATATGGAAAACACCCCGAAATCCCACCGACAGCGGACTTGTCGGTGGGATTTTCGTAAATATCTGTCATAACCGCGCTTTTGTTATCATAGATATTACTAAAACCCAAAACGGGAGAGGGTGTTGTCACTTTGATCGGGAACATTGAGGACAGAAGCATTTTGTTTGGAAAATACATTGTGGAAAATAAAGCTACGGTCAGAGCTTGTGCCAAAAAATTTCTTATCAGCAAAAGCACCGTATACAAGGACGTTTCGGAACGATTAAAAAAGGTGAATCCGTCCCTTTATGCGCAGGTAAAGGAGATTATGGAAATCAATCGGCGGGAGCGACATATTCGCGGCGGTATCGCAACCAAAAAGAAATATCGCGGCGAGTGACGGTAAAGACAGCGACGTGGATTTCATGGAAAAAACGGGATCGAGGCATAAAAAACGGGGATTGCCGTATGTGCTTTACAGTGCATACAGCAACCCCCGTATTTTATTTGCCGTTATAAAGCTCCGCACAGCAGAGACTACGCGGATGCGCAAATTCGGGCCAGTATGGGTCCCGCGCCGAAGCGGGATATTGACAGCATATGCCGTTTGGGTCACAGCATTCTCGCTGACATTGCCGATATTTTTCGTAGCAGGAGCAGGAGGCTGTCGCTCTGCTTTCGGGCAGTGCGGCGGCACCTCCGCAACCGAGCGTGAATCGGTTTGCCTGTTCATGACAGCTATTGCAGGCTTCCATATATATCAATCCTTTCCGAAGCATGATGTAAGATTATCGGAGGGACACTTTCCCTCTCTCAATATCATATGCGCACTGCTTAAAGAGGGTGCGCGAAAGCTTCGAGGTAGGGATTTTTTCGCAGTATTTGACAAAATTTTCCGTCGAAGCTTTCTATAATAAAAGCAGACGAAGTAAGATTACGAATAAGGGAAGCCTGAAAAAGGAGGAAAATGAGATGGGAAATGTAATATATCTCGATGTGCTGATCGTTTTAAATATCTTTATCAACTATTTTTTGCTGTTGGCGACCGGATTTTTTTTGCATCAAAAGCCCAAACGGCGGAGGCTGGTGCTGAGCGCTACGGTGGGAAGCGGGTTTTCGCTGTTGATTTTTTGTGACAGTATCGGCTTTTGGTTGATTACCCTCATCAAGCTGCCGTTGGCGGCGTTGCTTGTCTTGATTGCGTTCGGTTATTGCTCTAAGGCGGTGTACATAAAGACGGTGCTCGGATTTTTTGCGGTCAATTTTGTTTTCGGCGGGGTGATGACGGCGGTTTGGGTGCTGTTGTCTCCCACGGGGATGTATTGTCGCAACGGCACGGTTTATTTCAATGTTTCCGCACTGACCTTGATTGTCGGCACGCTGGTTGCCTATTTCTTGATTCGGCTGGTCACCCGACTATCGGAGAATCGAGTGAAGAGAAGTGAGATTGTGAATGTGGTCGTGGAGGCGGATGGCAAGCAAGCGGTGTTGAACGGCTTTTGGGACAGCGGCAATAAGCTGGTTGATCAGATTACCGGAATGCCGGTGGTTGTTTGTGAATTCGGCAGTATTAAGGAGTTGATTCCACGGGAGCTGCAAAATGCTTTTCGGACAAATTCGGTTAACGGATTGGCACAGCTGGAGCAGCATGAATGGATGCCACGCATACGGATGGTGCCCTTTCGGGTGGTAAACCACAGCGGAATGCTGACCGCATTTCGTCCCGACCGTTTTTATTTCGTCGGGAAAGGCGGGGAAAAGAGTAAGGACCGGCGGGTGCTTATTGGCGTTACCGACAGCTGTCTGTCGCAGGGCGAATACAATGCGATTCTGTCCGATGCCTTGCAAAGCGGATAGCGACAGAGAAGCGGGAAGCATTTTATATCAAAAGGGGAGCGTAGCGGATGAACATATTACTTGAGGGAAAAAAAGAAAAGGCGGGAAATTGGTTTGTCTTGTTTTTAAATAAAATGGGGCTGATCGGTCAAATACATTATATTAACGGTCCCGAGACACTGCCGCCGCCGTTGAGCAAGGAGGAGGAGCAGATTATCTTTCGCAAGCTGATGGAGCATGATGATGCGGCGAAAGAGGCACTGATTGTACATAATTTAAGGCTGGTGGTGTATATTGCCAAAAAGTTCGAATCCACCGGCGTCGGGATTGAGGATTTGATTTCGATTGGGAGTATCGGTTTAATTAAGGCGGTGAATACCTTTTGCCCAACCAAAAATATCAAGCTGGCAACCTATGCGTCACGTTGCATCGAAAATGAAATTTTGATGTTTTTGCGAAAGAGTACACAGTACAAAAACGATGTTTCAATTGACGAGCCGTTAAATGTGGATTGGGATGGAAACGAGCTGCTTCTTTCCGATATTTTGGGAACGGAAAGCGATTGTATCAATCGAGATATTGAGGCGGAATCCGAAAGAGACTTGCTGAAAGCCTGCGTGGAGAAGCTTGACAGCAGGGAAAAGATGATTATGCAAATGCGCTTCGGCTTGCTCGACGGGGTAGAGCGTACCCAAAAGGAGGTGGCAGACCTCATTGGTATCTCCCAATCCTATATTTCTCGCTTGGAAAAGAAAATCATCAAGCATGTAAAGCGTGACATGGAAAAATATATTCTTTAGCTGTACTCCGCCGAGGCTTGCTCTGTTACGCATTCGGCGGAGTTTTTATTTCGTGGAAAACAGTGCGTGTTTTGTTGCTGAAAATATTCCGATTTTCAATTATGAATTAGTAAAAGGTTTATATTTTATTCATCATTGCGTTGACAGATATGTTATAATAAAGATAAAAGCACGATGCGCTTTTATCTTTATTGAAACACTGCTCGCTTCGCTGCGCAAGAG
>CAZFQM010000116.1:0-5554 GCA_964520995.1 uncultured Oscillospiraceae bacterium | reverse complement strand
TAAATGGGATTTGGAGCATTCTGAGGTAAATTATATCAATGATAGCATTCAATATGTCCTGTATTACAAGGATATTCTTGCTTCCGGCGCTTCTTTCCATGTGTTCACGGGTGTTGAAATCCCGACGGCGATGACAGCGGAGCACGCTTCTCACTTTGATGATGACGGCATCTGGGGCTTTACGGTTGGCGTGAAAGCACAGGCTGTTCAGACCGCAAATGTAGGGGAAAGCGCTTACGAAGCATTCCAAACTGTCGGCATGGCAATTGATTAAGACACCGTGTCGGATTTTCGGCTCAAAATTTAGAGCTTTGTTTGAACCGTTTCACACGCAAAAAAGCCGAATGTTTAACATAAAAGGAGATCATAAAAAATGTCTAAGCAAAAAAGCACAAAGCGTGCATTGTTATCAAGCGGACTTGTATTTGTTCTGTGTGTTTCTATGCTCATCGGCAGCACCTTCGCTTGGTTTACCGACACCGCCAAAACCGGTGTTAACACCATTCAAGCAGGTAATCTTGATGTTACTCTCGAAATGTATGAGGACGGCAAATGGGTAGATGCCGAGGGTAAGACGCTCGATTTTGTAAAGGCAAACACGAATACCTCCAGCGGCAGCAATGATGCGGCACAGATTCTCTGGGAGCCCGGTTGTTCCTATGAGCTGCCTCATCTTCGTATTCGCAACAACGGCAACCTCGCACTGAAATATGCGGTTAAAATCACCGGCATTGATGGCGATGCGAAGCTGAACGAGGTTATTGATTGGACGATTTCTTTCCCCGGTCATCTTTTGGCTCAAGAAGAATATAAGCTTAACGAGGGCGCAGGCGCTTCTTTGAGCAATAAAACCGGAAATGACGGTTTCTGTGTGCTCACCCCCGATGCAAGCACCGAGTTTGTGATTAAGGGTCATATGCAGGAAGCTGCAGGAAACGCATATCAAGGACTTTCTATCGACGGTATTGCAATCACTGTGGTTGCAACACAGGCCGCTCATGAGTATGACAGCTACGACAGAATCTATGACTACGATGCTCCGCTGCCCAGCATTTGGGATGGCACCGTAGGCACTGTTCCCGAAAGAAGCAATGACGGTAAGCGCCACATCACAACTGCTGCCGAGTTTGCCGCATTGATGGCTGTTACCAAGAATGAAAACTCACTTTATTCCACCGAGACATTTGTGCTTGACCGTGATATTGACTTCGCCAACAGAACGATTGTCGGTATCGGCGGACACAATGCGGATGTTCAATTTACCTTTGACGGAAACCAACACACTCTGAGCAACTTCGTTATCAACGGTAACGATGAGGCACACAAGGAATTGAATGAAAATCAAGAAATCGAGTATCGTTATGCAGGTCTCTTCCAGCAGTTTAACGGTACCGTTATGAACCTTACCGTTAAAAACGCTACCGTTATCGGTAACCAGATGGTAGGCGTTATCGCTTCCAACGTTGACAACAAAGGCAAAATCATTGATTGTAATGTTTATGATTCCACCGTTATCGGCGCGAAGAAAGTCGGTGCTGTTACCGGTTATGTTGCAGGTACAAACTGCACTGTTACCGGTTGCTATGCCGAAAATGTAAATGTTTACGCTTCCGACGTGCGCACCATTCAATCTGCTGAGCTGGTTGGTTATGTCGGTGACGGAGCTACCGTAAACAACAAAGCTCCCAAAAACGTTAACGTTTACAGAGGCGTTACCTTGGTTTCCACCGCAAAGGAGCTGGAAGCTGCGGTAAAAGCGGGTGGCACGGTTGTTCTTATGAATGACATTGATATGAAAAACGCTTGGACCACTCCTCATATCGCTAACCGCAACTTGACATTTGAGGGTAATGGATATACGATTCAAAACCTCAACAAGGCGCTCTTCAATTTTTATGGCGGTACCTACAAAATCAGCAATTTGACAGTGAAAGATTCCGACGTAATCGGTGATAACACCCAGCTTGGTGCAGGTGTTATTGCCGAGCAGGCACAGTGGGCAAATCTTTACATGGACAATTGTCATGTAAAAAACAGCACCGTTACTGCCGGTGATATTTCTTCTGCTGCTCTGGTAGGTTATTGGGTCGGCGGCGGCGAAATCAAAAATTGCTCCGTTGAGAATTGTGAAGTTACCTGTGCTGATTCGGCTGCCGGTGTGGTTGGACACAGACAGGGTCAATCAGGCTATGAAGCGGTTGCCGCTGTTAAAAATTGTACAGTAACCGAAACCAAGCTGACTTCCAACAAGGAAGGTGCCGGCAAATGGAGAGTCGGTACAGTGGTAGGTACGGTTGTCAGCGGCACGATGGAGGTTTCTGAGTGCACCTCGGTCGGCAATACATTGACGCAAGCCGATACCAATCCCGGTCATGAACAGTATGGTCGCATTCCCGCACCGTACAACGGAGTCTTGGTTTTAGACGGCGTTACCTATGAACAACAATAATTAACAAGGTCCTCTCAACCTGCGGGTTGAGAGGCAATCAAAGGGCATAAATTGCTTTGTGTCCTTTGATTGCCTGAATAAGCTTTAAATTGCCGAAAGGAGTGGAATGATATTGGGCAAGATAAAATTAAAAATATCTGTCATTGCATTTGTCGCAGTGCTTTTCACGCTGATGAGCCAAGCCTCACTTGCCTATTATACAACTGTCGGAAAAGCAACCAACGTAGTAACTTCCGGCAACATTCGCTTTATCATACACGAAATGACCGAAAGCGGAACGGAATTCCCGAAAGAGGGAATTTACATTCTCCCCGGTGACATTGTGAGCAAAAAGGTAAGTGTTCAAAGCGATTGTGCGCATCCGTTCTATCTTCGCGTGAAGCCGGTGTTCGACATCAATTCGCAGGAGCTTTCCGCAGAGGATTGTTTCAAGCTGAATATCAATACAGATGATTGGGAGCTGCATGACGGCTGGTATTACTATAAAGGCATTGTAAATCCCGATGAAACCACACCCGAGGTATTCTCTCATGTTGAAATCGTCGGCTCTGAGGTGGATAACGACTATATCGGAAAAACGCTGACCTTAACGGTCAATGCGCAGGCTGTGCAAAGCGAAAACAATCCCTTGACCGACGGCAATACCTATACCGCTCTCGGCTGGCCGGCAGAATAGGGGGAATGAAATGAAAAAGCTATTTGCACTTCTCGCCGTTATGATGGTTGCACTATCCTCTGTGTTATCCGGCTATGCGGCAGACGGAAAAGTGACCTACAGCGGCAACGCACAACAGTTTATCTTTGCGCCCGGCAGTACCTATTCACCGACCGACCTATTCCCCGATTTCAAGGATGTCATGCCGGGGGACAGCTTGACGCAAAAAATTACGCTGAAAAATGATGTCTCAAATGAGGTTAAGGTGAAGATATATCTCCGCTCGCTCGGTGCGCAGGAGGATTCGGTTGCATTTCTCTCGCAGTTGGGACTTCAGGTGCGCAAGAGCGATGACAACGAGATGGGGTATATGTTTGATGCAGCAGCCGACGAGACCGCCACACTGACTGATTGGGTATGTTTAGGTACCCTTTATGCGGGCGGTGAGGTTAATCTGGATGTGACGTTGACCGTGCCGGTTACCCTTTCCGATGAGTATCAGGACAGCGTCGGGTATCTTGATTGGGAGTTTATGGTGGAAGAATTTCCCGTGGAGTCGACCGACCCGAAGCCTCCGAAGACGGGAGCTTTCTCGCAGGTAGGAATGGCTCTGCTGTTTGCAGCTGCTTCTTTGATGACTCTTGCTATGCTGTTCATCCGAAGAAAAGTCGGCAGGCAACCGAAAAAAAACGAAATTTTTTAAACAAGGAGGAATAAAGCGTGTTGAAATCAGCGCAGAAATTCGGATACAAAAAAATCGCTTTAGCCCTCAGCTTGTGCGCACTGATTATTTGGGCGATACTAGGCACAGGTGCTTCCTTGGCGTGGTTTGCAGACACCTCGGAGGAAGTGACCAATATCTTCCATTTTGCCGATTTTGACCTTGAGGTTTCCCATCGAACCGATGATGGCAAATGGGAGCCGATTGACGGAAAAACCGATGTTTTCGATGATAATGCTCTGTATGAGCCGGGATATGTTCAGACCGTATATTTGCGGGTGAAAAACAAGGGAACTCGCGCTTTTGATTTTTCGACAGCGGTCAGTGTGACCGATTATACCACAGCGACCAATCTATTCGGGCAGCATTTCTTTTTGCAGGACTATTTGAAATTCGGTGTTGCCGTAGCCGATACCGAAGCCGAAATGGAAGAAGCGGTTGCGAACCGTGAGGTGGCAAAGCAGCTTGCTGTGACGAATCTGAAGAATTATTCCACCGATGTTGCTTCTCTTGATGCGGGAGCTACCGCCTATCTGGCGCTTGTTGTCCGTATGCCGGAGGAGGTCGGAAATGAAGCGAATTACAGAGGCGATATCGTTCCGCAGGTCGAGCTTGGCATTATTGTCAAAGCTGAACAGCAGAAGTAATCCTTCATGAGCTTGAGAAAGGAGGTTGATTATATGCGTAGAGTTTATGACGAATTTTTCTATATCCCAAAGCAGGGAAAAATTCGTGACAAGGTAATGCTTGCCCGCACTGCTACCGCAGTTTCGATTATACTGATATGTCTTGCATCGCTCTGCTTTATCGCTTACGCATATTTTTCAAACGATACAACCGCTTATGTCGGTACAGTGCAAGCGGCTGAATTTGATTTAACCGTTTCGGTAACCGATAAGGATAACACACCGATACCTATCGGAGCGGACGGCAGCTACAGCTTGGAAACAGGAGAGTATACCGTTTCTTTGAAAAAAGCGGGAACTGCGAACACCGGCTTTTGTGTGATTAACGTCACAAGCGGAGAAAGCACCGCCGTTTATTATACTGCACAGATTGGACGTTCGGGAAATACCGAGGTGTCGGAGCGCTCCTTTAAGCTGATTACGGAGGGCGATGTAGCGGTGACCTTTTTACCGCATTGGGGCACTTCTTCTCGCTATCCCGATTATTATAATGAAGACGGAAAATGTATAGATGATGCTGTCGGCTTAAAACTGACAGGACAATCGACTTCCTATACGATCGGCAGACCCGACAACGAAAGCACCGTCGCTCCGCCGCCGACTACCGCTACTGTTTCTTCGGAAATAACGTCCTCTGCTTCCTCAATGGTAGAAAGTACAACGACATCGAGTGATGCGGCAAAACCGATTGAAACGGTTACCTCCGCAACAATATCAAGTGGCTTCGAGTCGGAGAAAGCTCCTGCCGATGTGGCAGTATCGTCGGAGGCGGCAACAAGCTCTGTTGAAGCTACCACGTCGGATACGGTATCGGTGTCGGAGAAAGCGTCGACCGAGTCAACCACTTCTTCCGAGCTTGGCGAGAGCACGGAAGAATAGTCAAAGAAGACTGGCACTGCCAAAACCGATAAACATAATATGTGATATGGAAAAACCGTCGACTTTTGCTACGGGTTGATAAGGCAGTATAGAAACTTATTACATCTGCGGCATTGCAAAGGGAAGAAATTAGGCTTTGACTTAGAAGGTCAGAGCCTTTTTCT
>CAZFQM010000115.1:0-5559 GCA_964520995.1 uncultured Oscillospiraceae bacterium | reverse complement strand
TTACCGGTATTACCGTAGCGACCAACGTTGTATATATTAACGACGGCAATGACACTCGTGTATTGTATACAATGAAAAACGACGCAGAAGATATTTTGGAAAGCCAAGGAATCGTCCTTTCCGCCGATGATACATTGCAGTTGGACGAATTCCGCGATAAAAACATCAAGACAATTAACATCCTACGGGCATTTGAGGTTCCGGTCACCGCCGACGGTGCAACAAAAAACATCTCGGTGAGCGATGCAACGGTTGCAGAGGTGCTGGAGCTTGCCGATGTCACACTTTCCGATGACGATTTAATCAACGTCGGATTGAACGAAAAGGTGCATGAAAACACCGAAATCGAAGTAAACCGTGTCGTTTATCGAACGGTTACTTCCACCAGTGCAATTCCCTTTACCGTAAAAAAGCAAAATTCTCTCATGGTCGGTAAGGGCAACACCAAGATTTCGATTGCCGGAAAAGAGGGCGTTCGCACCACCGTCTCCAAAGAAAAGGTGGTAGACGGAAAGGTAGTGGAGTCCGAGGTGTTGGAGGAAAAGGTTACCTCCAATCCGGTAGCGCAGCTTTTGCTGGTGGGTATGGCACCGAAAAATCCGCTTTCCACTTTAACCCCGCCGAACAGCTTGACCTTGGATTCCAAGGGGATTCCGGTCGGATACAAGAAAAAGGTGACCGGAAAAGCGGTTGCCTACAGCGCTTTGGGAAAAAGAACAAAGCTCAAGCAGGGAAATGTGGCGGTCGATTATCGCAAATTCCCGAAAGGCTCTAAGCTGTGGATTTGTACGCCCGACCAAAAATTCATATATGGCTATTCGGTTGTCGCAGACACCGGAGCTTTTGCGCAAAACCCAAAATCCTCTGTGCTGGTGGATTTGTTCTTCAACTCCTACAGCGACAGCGTGAAATGGGGCGCAAAGCAGGTTGACATTTATGTCCTGAGCTAGGAAAAATTTCGTTGCTGATTTTACCGTATTTTAAGCTTCCGCCGATAAAATGTCCTTTTGGCGGAAGCTTTTCATTCGACATCTACAGATTTTACAAAAAACAATTATTTTTTCTTTTTTTCGCTTGAAATTACGAAAGCTTTATGATATAATAGCTTTTGGAACGTGAACGAAACGGAAAAATCCGTATACACTGACGTTTTCCAAAGCTTGTGGTGTTGGCTTCCTTGTGTACAATGCCGCTGTAAATCAGAACTGGGTGTGGCGCAGGTGGTAGCGCGCTACCTTGGGGTGGTAGAGGCCGTGGGTTCAAGTCCCGTCACTCAGACCAGACTGAGTCTGGACGCAATTCGCGTTCGGACTCTTTCTTTTTTATGAAGCTTCCTCCTATCGAGCAATGAAAATCTGTTCCGCCGCAAGCGGAGCTTCCTTATCCTTGCCGACAGACAAAGCGGCAAGCGATAAAACAACAAATAACGGATTGGGAGACACCAATGAAAAAATATGATTATTTAATTGTCGGCAGCGGCTTATTCGGCAGTGTGTTCGCCCATGAAGCGACCAAGCGCGGATATCGTTGCCTTGTAATCGATAAGCGCAAGCATACAGGCGGAAATGTCTACTGCGAACAAAAAGAGGGGATCTCTGTCCATCGTTACGGTGCGCATATTTTTCACACCGACAGCAAGCTCATCTGGGATTATGTCAATCAATTTGCCGCGTTCAATCGGTACACAAACTGCCCGATTGCAAATTATCACGGGGAAATTTACAATCTTCCCTTTAACATGAACACCTTTCACCAAATGTGGGGTGTTACCACACCGCAGCAGGCAAAGGAAAAAATCGAGGAGCAGTGCCGACAAATTACCGACGAGCCGAAAAATCTGGAGGAGCAGGCAATTCGTTTGGTCGGATATGACCTGTATAAAAAGCTGGTAAAGGGCTACACCGAAAAGCAATGGGGGCGAGAATGCAAAGAGCTTCCCGCCTTTATCATTAAAAGGCTTCCTGTTCGCTTTACATATGACAACAATTATTTCAATGACCCTTATCAAGGCATTCCGATCGGCGGCTACAACCAAATCATCGACAGCTTACTCCGAGGCTGTGAAGTTCGCACGGAAACCGATTTTATCGAGGAACGGGATTCCCTATCGGCTATGGCGGACAAAATCGTCTATACCGGTACCATTGATGCATTTTATCAATACCGCTTCGGCAGGCTGGAATACCGCAGCCTGAAATTTGAGGATGAAATTTTGGATATTCCCAATTACCAAGGGGTTGCCGTTGTCAATTACACCGACGAGCAAACGCCTTTCACCAGAATCATCGAGCATAAGCATTTTGAATTCGGCACGCAGAGCAAAACCATTATTACGCGGGAATATCCGATGTCCCGACAAGCCGACACGGAACCGTATTATCCGGTTAACGATGAAAAAAATCAGCAGCTGTATGAACAATATCGTCGCATTGCCGAGCAGGAAAAGAATGTCATTTTCGGCGGTCGCTTAGCGGAATACAAATATTATGATATGGACAAGGTGATTGCTTCGGCTTTGACAGCCGCAAAGAAATATTTATAATTGATTCTTAAATTCGTAACCAAGCTTAAGAAAGGTTGCTTGTCAGATGAATGAGGTTAAAGTGAGCATTATTATGCCGGTATACAAGGTGGAAAATTATGTCGGCAGGGCAATTGAAAGTATGCAAAAGCAAACGCTGACCAATTGGGAGTTTTTAATCGTCGATGACGGCTCTCCCGATAAAAGCGGAGAAATTTGCGACAAATATGCAGAGCAGGACAGCCGCCTCCGAGTTATCCACAAGGAAAACGGCGGAGCGCCCTCTGCAAGAAACCTTGCCATCGACCTTGCCAAGGGAAAATATATGTACTTTCTGGATTCCGACGATTGGGCAGAGCCTACCATGCTGGAGGATATGGTCAAGCTGGCGGAGCAGCATGAGCTGGAGCTGGTGGTTTCGGGCTACTACATCGACACCTACTACAGCGAAACCGAGAAATTTACCCAAGAGCAATACACCCAAGCAAAGCTTTATTCCTCACAGGCGGAATTTCGTCGGGACGCACACCGCTTGTTTGACAAAAACTTACTCTATACCCCTTGGAACAAGCTGTATTTATCCAAGTATATTTTGGACAACAAGCTGTATTTTCCTCAAACCTTTTGGGATGATTTCCCATTCAACCTATCGGTGATACGGAATGTGGAAAAGGTCGGCGTGCTTTCCGAAAAGTATTATCACTTCATTCGTCAACGCGCAGAATCCGAAACGGCAAAATATCGCAGTGATATGTATGATAAGCGGGAAGAGGAGCATCAGTGGATGCTTGACTTGTATCAATACTGGAACGAAATGTCCCCCGAAATTGAAGAATTTCTCAGCCGCCGCTATATCGAGCGTGTCATCGGTTGTATCGAAAATATCACCAACAAAAACTGTACCTTACCCGCCAAGGAAAAGAAAAGCATCATCAAAAAAATGATCACCGATTCCAAAGCGATTAAAGCGGCACAGATCGCACAGCCGAAATCCTCTTACATGAAGCTGCTTTTATGCCCAATCAAATGGAAAAACACCTCCCTTGCCTATATGGAAAGCTGTTTCATCTCTTTTGTGAAATCACGCAATACGAAAATGTTCGCAAAATTAAAAGCCGGAAGATAAGCAATATCTCCCCGCAAGCCCTCCATGCCTGCAAACGCAGCTTCGTCGGCAAAATTTTGGGTTGACAACAATCGAAATATCATTTAAAATAGTAAGGTAATGCGGGTTACACTTTTCTGATACGGAAAAATGTAGCCCCGTTCTTTGTGTTCAAAATCGAGAATATATGATAAGAATAAAAAGCTCAGAAAAGGATGATCGTAATAATGTCTGAAATCAAAAATTATGATACCGTCATCATCGGCGGTGGAATCGGCGGCTTAATGGCAGCCTTTCGTTTGCGCAAAAATGCTCCCGAAATGCGCATTGCCATTACCGAACGCGGTAATACCTTAGAAAAACGCCATTGCCCGGCAGGCAAGGACAAAACCTGTGTGCATTGCAAAACCTGCAGCATCACAAGCGGCTATGCCGGCGCGGGTGCCTTCTCGGACGGAAAATTCAACCTGGGAACCGCTTACGGCGGCACACTGGGTGAAGAATTGGGCGATGATACCGCCAATCTGTACATCAACGAAGTAGATAAAATCCTCAACCAATATTGTACCTCCGGTATTCCCAAGGTTTACCGCTCCAATGAGGAGTTGAAGCTCAAATGCTTGCAAAACAATCTGCGGCTGCTTGACATGAACGTGAAACACCTCGGCACCGACAACAACTATTTGACCATGCAAAACCTCATCAATGCCATCGCGGAATCCGGTACCGACCTGTTCGCTTTCTATGATTGCGTGTCGGTGGAACGTGACGGCAACGCTTATCTGCTCCGCTACACCAACGGAGAGGTTCTGCACGCCAAAAACATCATTATTGCCACCGGACGCGGCGGCGCCGCCTTTGTTGCGGATTTTTGCCGCTCCTTTGATGTCAAAATGCGCTCGAACTATGTCGATATCGGCGTGCGCGTTGAAATGAAGGATATCATCTGGAAAGAATTCTCCGACCAAATTTATGAACCGAAGATTCTTTACAAAACCAAGACCTTCGAAGACCGTTGCCGGATGTTCTGCTTCAACAAAGGCGGATTGGTGTCGGCGGAAAACAATCACGGCATCATCACCGCAAACGGTCACTCCTTTGCCGAAGCGGAGAAGAAAACCGACAACTGCAACTTTGCGATTTTATCGAGCATCCGCTTTACCGAACCGTTTAATCAACCGACCGAATACGCCGAAAGCATTTCACGGCTTGCAAATATGATCGGAAAAGGCAACGTTTTGGTACAGCGCTTCGGTGATTTGGTACGCGGACGTCGTACCAACGACCACCGCTTGGGACAAAACACCGTCATTCCGACCTTGAAAGCAACAGCGGGCGATATTTCACTTGTTCTGCCGCATCGTATCCTGACCAACATTATCGAAACAATCTATGCGTTGGATCGCGTTGCTCCCGGAACAGCAAACGACGACACCCTGCTGTACGGCTGCGAAAGCAAATACTATTCCATCCGTCCCGTTTTCCAAAACGAAAAATTCGAGCTGGTGGACGGCGTCTACATCATCGGAGACGGCAGCGGCATCTGTCGCGGTCTGTCACAATCCGGTGCGATGGGAATCTTTGTTGCGGATTGCATCACCAAGGCGTAATTACCCTACCGCAACTGCAACAAGCCCTCTCTCGAAATCAACCGAATGTGCCTATTTGCAAGCGCAAATAGGCACATTGTCACTTTATACAAGTAAATTTTACTTAAATTTCTCAATCTGTTTACAATTACAAAGATAAAAAATGATGTCGAAATTTGTTGACAATCCGAACCCGGTGTGGTACGATTAGATTATAAATTGAATCGGTTGCCAATATAGATTTGGATATTTCGGAGTCTACTCCGTACGGCTCCAAATGTTTCTACCGTGACGCCGTAAGTCATGACTATTGGTTTCCCTCGCTACATGGTGCGGGTATTGGC